>DGGQ01000188.1 GCA_002392275.1 Treponema sp. UBA3870 | reverse complement strand
ATGTCGTAAAGCTCGATTCCAAGAATTTTCTGAATCCTTGAACGCATTTTCTCTCCCCAGCGCTCCGAGCCAATCACACCTTTTTTAAGTTTGATATTTTTTCCAATGCCTCTTGCCTCAACCTGCTCCGCAAGAAGAAGTGCGTAGGATGATGTCGCGCAAATCACGGTCGCCCCAAGGTCCTGCATCATCTGGAGCTGCTTTTCCGTGTTTCCCGGACCCTTCGGAATTGCCATCGCACCAAGTCTCTCGCATCCAGCCTGGAAACCTATTCCCGCAGTCCAAAGTCCGTAGCCCGGGGTAATCTGGATTCTGTCCCTGTTTGTTATTCCCGCCATCTCGTAGCAGCGAGCGAACATAAGTGACCAGTCGTCAACATCCTTCTGTGTGTATGGAATTATCACAGGCGCACCGGTCGTTCCGCTGGACGAATGGATTCTCACAATCTCTTCCTCGGGGACAGTCGCAAGTCCAAGCGGATAGGCGTCCCTCAAATCCTGCTTTGTGCAGAACGGAACAAGCCTCTCAAAATCTTCCTGCGTCTTGATGTCGTCGGGGTCAACATCCTTGAATCTGTTTGTGTAAAATGGATTTCCGAATTCCTTAACACGCTTAATCTGCGCCCGGATCTGTTCCAACTGTTTTTCTGTCATCTGCATATTTTTCCTCAATAAATTCGCACACAATGTTGATGTAGTCTTGTTTCTTTATATAGTAACTCCATTTACACTAATTGTCAAACCTAGATGGCACGAAAAAAAAAGACGGCAGATAAAATCCACCGTCCTTCGTTGATTCAAAAACTTATCAAGCGGTCTTGACCGTTATGCGTTTTGCCTGCGCAGTCTCATGTCTTGGCATGGTCACGACAAGCACACCGTCTTTCACGGATGCCGCAAGTTTTTCACAGTCAACATCGTTTGGAAGGGTAAAGCTCCTGCTGAATTTTGAGTACGACCTCTCCTTGATGAGCCATTTTGTTCCGTCGCGCGCCTCCTTTTTCTCTTCCTTTTTTTCATCCTTTACAGATTTTGATTCGGAAGAAATTGTCAGAACATTGTCCTTCAATTCAATGTCGATATCCTTTTCAGTTTTGCCAGGCAAATCCATTTCGAGTGTGTAAGCATCTTTGTCTTCCTTAACGTCTACTTTTGGATTTGGAAGAGCCTTATTCAGGGCAAGCGTCGGAAATGCGAAATCGTCTCCAAAGCCGTCGAACAAATCGTTAAAAAGTGTTAAATCGTTCATAAAATGCCTCCAATATTTTTGTCGATTTTGAAGACCCTTGGGAAGTCCAAGTCTTTTGTTCCTCCCGGTCCTCACAAAATCATACAGCATAAACCGTGCCAATTTTTTCTTCCCCGCATTTTTACAATCAAAACGTCCCCACGAACGGAAAAACAAGGGTCCCTCCCTCCGCACGAATCAAAGTTGACCAAGGTGATTTTTTTTGGAGAATTTTCTGAGTCATTTTGTCCCAAAGGATATGGTCCGGCCTCCACTTATTGAGCCAAAACATCATATTACCAACCACAAATCCATAGGCCAAAAATCGAAACGTAGCGTAGCGGCATTTACTTTACGCGCACCATCCGCGGGACAGTTTTTTGATTGCATTTCCACTTGCCTCCGTTAAAATTTGATTTCCGAGCCAGACAAGTCTTATCTATTGACAAAAAAAATCATTTAAGATAATTTGAGAATCATTTTCATATTTGGGGTGAAAGATTCTTGCATAAAAACAGGAGGAGCCAAATGGAAAAAAGATTTGCGAAGCCCCTTTCCGCGCTGGCGGCCGTGCTGATTTTGGCAGGCATTTTCTCATGCAAAAAAAATAATCCCGCGTCCGAAAAAAAATTAAACATAGTGGCAACTGTTTTTCCCGCATACGACTGGACCAGACAGATTGCCGGTGATTCAGCGGACACAAACATTTCACTCCTTATGAAAAACGGAGTGGACCTCCACAGCTTTACCCCCACGACCCAGGACATAATCCAGATTTCCGGATGCGACATTCTGATTTACGTCGGCGGTGAATCCGACAAATGGATTCAGGACGCACTCAAAAACATGACAAACAAAAACATGGTCGAAATCAATCTGATGGAAAGCCTCGGAAGCATGGCAAAGGAAGAAGAGACTGTCGAAGGAATGGAGACGGACGAAAGTGGAGATGGTGAAGATGAAATCGAGTACGACGAGCATGTGTGGCTTTCCGTGAAAAACGCAGAGCTGTTCTGCGAAAAAATTGAAAGCGAGCTAAGCAGGATGCTCCCGGAACATTCAGAGACTTTCAGGGCAAACCTTTTGCAATACAAAGCGCAGCTTGAAAATCTGGACAAAGAATTTGAGGATGCCTGCAAAAATATTCCGAACGGCACAATGATTTTCTGCGACCGTTTTCCGTTCAGATATTTCACGGAGGACTACAATCTGAAATACTACGCAGCGTTCCTTGGCTGTTCAGCGGAAAGCGAGGCAAGCTTTAAGACTGTCGCGTTCCTTGCAAAAAAAATTGACGAACTTGGCGCGCCGGAAATTTTTGTTCTTGAAAAATCAGACCAGAAGATTGCGAAAACCGTCATCGCAAACACAGCCAACAAAAACATGAAAATAATCGCGCTGGACTCTCTTCAGTCAACAGATGCGGACGACATCAAAAACGGCAAGACATATATTTCCGCCATGAAAAACAATTTGGAAAAGCTGAGGTAAAATATGGATTCGACAGAACATGGGAAGCACAAGAAAAACAATATGGGGAAGCGTACAATGAAAAGATTTTTTTATTTTTTATCCTGCATATTGATTCTGCTCTGCATTTTCGGATGCAAAAAAAAGAATGACGCGGACAAAGGAATTGCACAGACCGATTCTGGAAACGGCATCACACAATCCACGGACTTAATCCCCGGTACACAGAATGTAGCGGACGGAGTTGACTACGATCTTTCCGGCCAGAACTATAATATTGTGAGCGCAATGAATTTTGACATGGCGGTGGAGCCTGAAAGATTTTATGGAAAGGTTATAAAAATGCGCGGACAGTTTTTTTCTGACGTGGAGCCTGACACCAAAACAAGATTCTATTCCTGCATCCTCTACGACGCAACCGCATGCTGCCAGGCCGGAATTGATTTCCAGATGTCGGGAAACAAAATCTACCCGGACGATTTTCCGGCGGAGGGAAGCACTATTGAAATTGTCGGAACGTTCAAAGATTTTTCGGACCTACTGAACGACGGGCGGGACTACAGTGGAATTCTTTGCGACAGCATAACGGTTTTGGACTGAGCGGACTCCATTTGCGGAAGGACATTTGTATAAAAATTGTTTACAGAGTAGACCGCATAGCAGACAAAAATTGTCTCTAAAATAAAAACCAGAATGCAGAGAACCTTTCCAAGCTTTGTCCTGTTTGGTCTGATGATTCCAAAAAATCCGCAGATTACAGAACCGACATTCGTAATCAGCATCAACGTCAAAAGCAGAAGAGACATGGGGTTTGAAATCCTGTCGTATGAAAAAATCCATGCAAGCCCAATCGCAAGCGAAACCACAAACAAAATCAGTCCGGCCCATCCACACGCAAGAGTCCTGTGCTTAATCTTTTTTCCCCTCAGCTTGTTCACAAAATGCACAATTCCAAAAATCAGCAGCGTAAGAAATACAATAAAAGCCGCAAGGCAAGCAAAATATGAAACCATTTTTTTCTCCATCAATAAGATTTTTTATCTCAACATCCTACACCATGTCGATGGATTTTTCAAACGGATATTTGAATTTCCATTCACGCCTCAGTGTGTCCATCATATCGCACAGCAGCACCGACGTTTCATGCGTATGGAAGGAACTTTCCGTCTTGCCATCCAAAATACATTCCGTGGCTTCCTCAAGTTCATACTCGTATCCGTTGACCCTGAACGGCGAAACAATTTCCTCGTGAATCCTGTTCTGGTTTCCCCATTGCCCTGTGTAAAGATGGACCGTAGCATTCTGCGCCATAAAAAAATTCTGGAGCTTTATGTAGCCCTTTGTTCCGTAGATGGTTGCATCATGCGTGTCGCTCCCGGACGGAATGTCAAGCGCGCTCTCAAATGTGGCCGTGACATTGTTCTGGAAAACGAGAGTCACATTTTCCCACGCGTCAACATTGTTGTACATTTTCACAATGGATCCGTGCTTTACAATTGGAGCAAAACCGTTTACAAGCATCGAAAAATAAATATTGTAGATTCCCAAATCCAGAAGCGCACCGCCCGCCATGTCGGGAGACCAGAGCCTGCTTTCGGGATTGAACGGAACCCTGTTGCAGAAATACGACTGGATGTGTTTCAGATCGCCAATCGTTCCCTCCGATATGCGCTCCCTGATTTTTTTTATGCATGGGTTGAACGCGGTCCACATAGCCTCCATGAAAAACAATTTTTTTTCGCGGGACTTTTCAATCATCTGATTCAGCTGCGAGATATTGCATCCGGCGGGCTTTTCGCAAAGGACATGCTTTCCGTGCTCAAGGGATGCCATGACGGAATCAAAATGAAAGGCATGTGGATTTGAAACATAGACCGCGTCAAGCTCCGGGTCCGATAAAAACTCCTCATAGGAGCCATAGTATTTTTCAAAGCCATATTTTTCAGCAAAATCTTTTGCCCGCCCAGCGTCCCTGCTTCCGACAGAATGGAGATGGATTTTCCCGCCAACAGATTTCATTGCCGTCGCCATTGAATTTGCAATGATACCGGGAGCCAGTATGCCCCAATTAACATAGTCTTTCATAATCAATAAGAAATCTCCGACATCTTTACTTGGTTGCGCCCATTGTTTTTTGCAAAGTACAACGACTTGTCCGCACTGTCAATCCACGCATTTGAATCAAACCCGGGACAAAGTGCAGAAATTCCCGCGCTCAGTGTAATAGAAAGGTCTGGAGCAAAATCAAATCTTGTCGCCTCAAAATCACTTCGGATTGACTGGACAGTATAAACCACAAGTGACGGCATACTGTCCTCAAAAATCAAAACAAATTCCTCGCCGCCAAATCTGAATGCCCTGCGGCCTGAACCCATATTTTTTTTGATGATTTCCGAAAGCGTGACCAGCACCTTGTCACCTGAAGTGTGTCCGTATTTGTCATTCACCTTTTTGAAAAAATCAATGTCCATAATGACAAGGTAAGGGTTTATCGGAATCTCCTCCGTCTTTTTCAAAATCCTGTTGATTGTCTCGTCAAGCGCGACCCTGTTGTAAAGTTTTGTCAGAGGCTCAATCTTCAGTTCCTCAATCAAACCTTTCTGTAGCCTGTATGTCTCGTGGATAAACGAAAGCTGCGCCGCCTGAGACTTCATAAGCGCACTTGAAAAAATGTATGCGCACGAAATGAAAGTGAAATCACAAATCAGTGTAAGAACACGGTAAAACTCCTCCGAACTGTTTTTGTCATTCCAAAATGTGAATGCGGAAACAAGAACAACAGGAACCGTGAGAACCAAAAGCCGCTTCAGAATTTTTGTTTCTCCAAAGACCGCGCATATAAAAAAAGAGACAGCAGGAGCGACGAGCATTATATGAAAATAGTTGTGAAAAATGGCAAGCACCGAGCATATCATAAATATGCTGAAAGATGCCCACATGGTTTTTGCCATCGACGAATACCGCCGTGACCTTCTAACAAATGTCGCAGCAAAAAGGACCCCAAAATTTAGAAGAGACGGAATTATTATCCGAATCAAAACATAATATGGGCTCAGGGGTCCCCCGTTCTCAAATTTCAAAAAGGTAAAGTAGCAAAAAAACTCAATCCCCAAAACAAGGAAAGCGACAAGCCAGGCTGTCAATAATATTTTTTTCTGCCACTTGCCGTGAATCTGTTCCTTGTATTCTTTATAGCTTCGTTCTTCATAACTCATGCCTGTATGATAGCACATTGCAGAACTTTTTGATAGTGGACTTGCGGATTTTTAAATTCCAAACTATACTGTCAACATGACTGGAAAAATCATTTTCGCCGTGGCATTTTTTATTGTCGCCATTGTTTTTATTGAAGTTGGGGTATACTCTTTTTTGAATCCAAAGCCGATGCACTTCTGGTCAGGCACAAGTGTTGAAATAAAAAATCCATCCGACACAAAAAAATTCAACAGGGCAAACGCACTGATGTGGATTTTTTCCGCAATTCCTCTTTTAGTTTTTGCGGCCCTTGGATTCTGTTTTCCGCTTGGACCTCTCGGACTTGCATCTGGAATCTATCTGGTCGCCCTTATCTTTGTCATGATTTTTTTCCGCCACCGGATTGAAAAAAAATTTTCCGCCCGCAACATATTCCGCTAACACTAGGGAAACAATGAATAATACGAATGCGAATTATTCGCTGTTGACCTTAAATTCTGATTTCGCCATCGACAGTAAAAAAGAACTGGACGGGCATTTTTTTTTGCGAAAACTGCATTGGAGAAAAAACGGACGCATATCCTCCAGCGTTTGAAAAAATCACCACATCACCGATATTCAGTTTTGGCATCTCGATTTCCTCGGCGACCAAGTCCTCCTGTACACATGTGTTTCCGGCGAGCGTAATTTTTTCCAATTCACCAGAGTCTGAAAGCGTCGAGATTCCAAATGTGTTGACCTTTGCCAAAACGCTTTCCGAAAAATATTTGTCCGCAAGAGTGGAAATTGCCGGACGCGCGAAACCGTTAAGACAGTTCTGCAGGATGACAAAAGTTTTTCCGTGCGATTTTTTTTTGTCGATAACGTGCGTCACATAGCTTCCACATTTTCCTACAACATAACGTCCTAGAGTAAGCATCACACGAATTTTTGGGTGCGTGATTTTGAAATTGCTGATTCGCTCCTCCATCTCCGAACCGAGCCACTGGATATTTACATCCCGGTCTCCATCGACATACGGTATTCCAATTCCCGAACCAATGTTGATAAAATCAAGTCTGCGTCCAACTGCGTATTCGATTTTCTCCGCAAGCTGAAAGACTTTTTTGTAGTAGCGGTTTATTTTGCTACAGTCCAGCTCCTGATTTTTTATCTGCGTGTGGATTCCGACGACCTTCACATAAAGCTCGTCAAGTTTTTCCAAATAAGAGACGGCATCACTTTCGTCAATTCCAAATCTGCAAGGAAGCCCCTCGTCTTTTTCGTAATTGAAATTCGGATTTATCCTAACGGCAATTTCAATCTGCTCGTTAAAAATTTTTGCAAGATATTTTAGACGCTCGATTTCGGAAATGCTGTCGGCAACAATCACGGAATCCTGATATGACGAGCGCAAATCTTCCATGGATTTTCCGGGCGCATAATAAAATATTTTCTCCCTGCCGAGACCAAGATTTTTTGCAAGCTCCATTTCACCAACACTGGATACCGACGCGCAAAAATTTTTTGCGAAAATAGATTTCAGAATATTTTGATTCGCATTGCATTTCACCGAGTATAAAAAATCAACCGACGGGAAATTTTTTTGCAGAAGATTTATTTGCGAAACAATTGACTGCTCGTCGTACAGATAAAAACTATCATAGCGCGACGCAAGCCTCTCGATTAAATATCTTGTCTCCATAAAATCAATTATAGGACATCTCAAAAAACTCGTCAAATAAGTTTTGAAAATACCCCCAATGTAAAAACCACCGACTGGAACAATCGGTGGTTTTATTTGTGTTTTTTTTATTTGCTATTTTTAATTTTTTATATCGCTGCGAATCCCCTTTCCAGGTCTGCAATTATGTCGTCAATATGCTCGGTTCCAATTGAAAGACGGATTGTGCTCTGGGTGATTCCCTGGTCGGCAAGTTCCTCGTCATTCAGCTCGGAATGTGTCGTTGACGCGGGATGAATCACAAGTGACTTTACATCAGCAACATTGGCAAGCAGTGAGAAAATCTGGAGACCGTCAATAAACTTCCAGGCCTCTTCACGACCACCCTTGATTTCAAATGTGAAAATTGTTGCACCACCGTTCGGGAAATATTTCTGGTAGAGCGAATGGTCTGGATGGTTTGCGAGCGACGGATGGTTTACCTTTGCGACCTTTGGATTTTTTGAAAGATACTCGACAACTTTTTTTGTATTCTCAACATGGCGCTCAACACGGAGAGAAAGGGTTTCTGTCCCCTGAATCAATGCCCACGCCGCGAAAGGAGAAATTGTCGCTCCCTGGTCACGCAAAAGTATTGCACGTATGTATGTCACGAACGCGGCATTTGGAAGAGCGTCTGCAAAACTTACGCCATGGTAGCTTTCATTTGGATTTGCGATTGCCGGGAATTTTCCATTCTTCCAGTTTGTTTTTCCCGACTCGACGATTATTCCACCGAGAGTGGTTCCGTGTCCACCAATGAATTTTGTTGCCGAATGGACAACCACATCCGCGCCATGCTCAAGTGGACGAATGAGATATGGAGTTCCGAAAGTATTGTCAACAACAACTGCGACTCCATGCTTGTGTCCAATCTTAATCAGCTCGTCAAGGTCCGGAATGTCGGCATTTGGATTTCCAAGGGTCTCCAGATAAAGGACCTTGGTATTTGGTTTGAACGCGGCCTCCACCTCCGCATGGTTGTGGACATCCACAAAACTTGTCTCAATTCCAAACGGCCTTAGAGTGTGCTTCAGAAGATTATAGGTTCCACCGTAAATTGTTTTCTGAGCAACAACATGGTCCCCCGCCTGCGCAAGAGCCTCGATTGTGTATGTTATAGCCGCAGCTCCGGACGCAACAGCAAGAGCGGCAGAACCACCTTCAAGAGCGGCGATTCTTTTTTCAAAAACATCCTGCGTTGAATTTGTCAGTCGTCCATAAATATTTCCAGCATCCGCAAGACCGAATCTGTCGGCGGCATGTTTCGCGTTGTGAAAAACATACGACGTGGTGGCGTAGATTGGTACCGCGCGGGAATCCGATGCAGGGTCGGCGGTCTCCTGTCCAACGTGCAACTGTTTTGTCTCAAACCTTGTCTGTGAAAAATCTGCCATAATCATTTCCTCCTGATTTTTTATTTGTAGTTTCAAAACTTTCTCTTCAAGAATGTTTTTATGATTCATTTATAATATCATTTACCCACTATGTCCATAGGTTAGTTTATACTTCTTTTTTATCATCATTTATAGATTTAAACTATAACCTTTTTTTGTGCCGGACTATTGCCCAAAACTTTTTTGGAATATATCATTTCAAATTATGGAAGAACCTTTCTACAAAAACGGACTAAAATTTTCATGCCAGCGTTGCTCGTTCTGTTGCGGACATTCCCCCGGATTTGTCTACCTTTCAAAAAAAGATTTGCTGTCTCTCTGTAATTTTTTTAAAATTTGCGTAAAAGATTTTGTAAAAAAATATTGCAGGTGGGCAGGTTATTATGAGGGAAAGACAGTGCTCGCCCTGATTGAAAAGAAAAACTACGACTGCATTTTATGGAACAAAGGATGCTCCGCATACAGCGCAAGACCGCTCCAGTGTTCGACTTATCCATTTTGGTCGTGGATTGTGCAGGACCGAAAAACATGGGACGAAATTGCAAAGGAATGCCCGGGCATGAATGTGGGACAAATCTGGGATGCGGAGTTTATTGAGAAAACAAAATCCGAATACGAAAAAAATGTTCCAATAACAAAAGAGGAAGTCGAAGAACTTTGCGCACAAAACCCGTCTGGCTAAATTAGAATCCGTACTCAACAAAAAGAGAGGCCGTAAAAAAATCCCTGCCGAAATTCCCGCTTCCAGCATCCGTCCTGATTTTTTTGAGATACTCCGCGCTGACTCCAAGCCCCAGATTTTTGTAGATTTTGTGCCGGTAGCCTGCGTCCAAATCAAAAATAAAAAAATTCCCCGAAAGTTTTTTTCCACCCGGTGTGTTTCCGTAAGACGCAAGATACTCGCACTGTCCGCCAAAATAAAAATCACCTGCAACATTTGAACTGTATTCGGCAAAGAGTTTCAACTGTGGACCAAAAGTGTAGGTCGAATCCCACGGGTCAACAATTTTTTTTGAATCAATATAACTGTTGTCTGTGACACCAAAAAAAACAAAATCACATTCACCGCCGTATGCAAAAAAGTTTTCGCCAAAGTTGATTTTCTGTTTGAAAAAAGCTCCAAGCGAATTCAAAGAAAGGAAACCCGAGTCGCCATAAAATCCATCATAATTAAAAGAGCAGCCAACATTTGATTCCGCATTTTGATTCAGATAAAGCGGGACGGAAAAAAACTCACCGTCAAAATCTGCCCGTAAAAAATATCCATTTGCGGAAATCTCTCCACCAACGCCAGCGGAAAACTGGTCCATAAACTCTTTTGTGCTGTGGCCGTATGGATTTTGATAGACAACCTCCGCATTGAAAAAAAGTTCCGGCGCATATCTTTTGCAAACAAAATCGGAAGAAGAAATTTTGTCAACAATCATTCCGCCTCCCAAATCAAAACGCAGAGAATGGATATGGCTTTCATCCGTTCCAAGTTTTCTTCCCGTAAAAATTGAATTAATCGCGCCGACCGGATTGAACAGAGCACCAAGCCACGGATTGATTTTCGCCCCCTCGTTTCCAAGTCTGTAAAAAACTTCGCCAACAACACTTCCTGCAAAACTTGTCGTTATAAAATCATTCAGAGAATTGTTTCCCGCCTCAATGCAATTCTCCCACAAAAAAGAGCCGGCCATGGTCATCAGCATGGACTGCCAAAAATTGAGTCCGTTGCTTCTTGCAGATGTAAAATACATGTTTCCAAAATATGGATGCGCTCCCTGGTTTTTCAGAAAATGGCTTGTGTCCCAGAGCCACGGTGATGTAAGATTTTTCCACATAATTTCTGGATTTGTTTTTTTCCACGATTGATTCAAAATCAGAGTGCAAAAATTATATACAACCAGATTAGTGACAACAATTTCCGTACCGACCGTAAAATAGTTTTTCCATCCGGCATCGCTTAAAAGCAAAAGATTTTTTTCTTCGGAAGATTTTTCCAAAACAGTTTCTTCCCGCCCGAAATCATTTTCATCATCAGCAAAAACTATTGTCCCCGAAAAAAGGATTATCAAAATCAGAATGGACAAAAAAAATCTGCATCTCATAATGCAGGTATCGTAGCACAATTTCCATGTCTTCCGCAACCATAAACACCATCAAACTGATAGGTTCAATTTCGAGTTTTTACAAAGCCCGTCATCTCGAACTCGTTTAGGAATCTCTTCCAACCTTGCAGGGGGCGTAGATGCTGAATTGGGTTGTAAGCAACCACGTTCAGCATGACAGCACTGGGCTCTCCTCGCATGGCAGAAAACTCTAAATTCGGCCTGATATTCTTCTGGAAGCCTGATTCAAAGAAAATCTTTATGTTTTCCTCATTTATTCTTTTACGGTCTCCCAGAAGGAATCTTTCAGACATCGACTAGATTTTACTGCCCGAGCATTCTTCTACTCTTGTCCAGCGGTTGAAACGGACCCGTTCCGACAAAGGCTTTTTGCCGGGTGCGTGGAAGTCGTCCTTTGCCTTTCCGACTGGAAGAATGCAGACTACATCGTATTCTTCCGGTACATTAAGAACGGCGGCAATCTTGTCGCAAATCCTGTCGTCATCGGTAATGTGTCCCTCGTACCAGCAGCTCTGATATCCTAACTCGACGATGGCAAGAAGCATGTTCTCAATGGCGGCGGAATAATCCTGGACGGAAAAACATTTGTCCCTGTATGCGTTTATCCTTCGGGTAAGGACAACTATCATGGCTGGGGCAGTCTGGGCTACTGGAGGGACAATCTGGGCTTTGATTTTATTCAGCACATCAGGATCGTTGACTATGATTAAATCCGTTGTCTGCTTGTTGCATCCTGAAGGCGCGTCGATTCCCGCTTTGGCGATTGTCAAAAGATCTTCTTCCGGAACGCTTTCCTGCAAGAACTCTCCCCGGTAACTGTGGCGTGTTGAAATCGTGTTGATTGCATTCTTGAGTGACATCACATAAATCTGGCAGGGATTTGCCTCGTCCCAATATTCCGAGAAAACTTCCAGTTCCTTAAAACCAAGACTTTGATAAAAGGCATTTGTAATATCATAATCGGCATAGACTCCGGAGCGGACGGTCTTGACCTGGATGAACTCGTATCCTTTTCTGACCGCATAGTCTTTGGCAGCCGCAAAAAGTTTTCTTCCGACTCCCTTCCTGTGACATTCCTTTCGGACTCCCATTACGGCAAGCTCCATTGTCTCCTTACCGGTCTCTTTCAGACAAAGGAATCCTTCGTTTTTATCACCACCAACCGAAACCCAGAAAGGCTGCTCCGCTGATTCCCTGATATACTGCTCTCTGCTTTCTTCAACCTCAAACCATTCAGGCAGAGCTTCCAGAATCTCTCTTGAAATTTTCCTGCGCTCGTTGGCATCTTCAACAAATCTTATCATATTCGTCTTTTCATATTATATGCTATGTTTTTTTTCTACAAGTGTCCGCCCTGTCTTTCCGACGCACATAATGCATGCAGATTTCAGGAAAGGGAAATAGATTCTGCAATTCACCAAGATGTGCAAATAGAAAATCTCCATCCCGAACACCGCCATCACATCCCC
>DGGQ01000011.1 GCA_002392275.1 Treponema sp. UBA3870 | reverse complement strand
GATGACCAGAGCATTTACAAATTCCGTGGCGCGGAAGTAAAAAACATTTTGAATTTCCAGAACTGTTTTCCAGATACAAAACTTGTGCGCCTTGAAACGAACTACCGCTCCTCATCACAAATTCTTGCGTGCGCCGATTCGGTGGTGAAAAACAATGCGGGCAGGCTTGGAAAAAATCTTGTCTCCGCACGTGGAAATGGAAAGAAACCTGTCCTTGCTTTTCTTGAAAACCAGGACGAGGAATGTGAGTTCTGCTCGCAGCTGATTGAGAACGCGCACAAAAAGGGAGTCCCGTATTCGGATTGGGCAATACTCTACAGGACCAACGCGCAGTCAATGGGATTTGAATCCGTGTTCCTAAGAAAAAAAATTCCGTACACTGTTGTCGGCACTTTGAAATTTTATGAGCGCGAGGAAGTGAAGGACATTCTTGCATGGCTTTCGTTTGTCGCAAACCCGAAGGACGAAATTGCTTTTGCCCGCATAGTGAACAAGCCTGCCCGTGGAATTGGAAACACAAGCCAGAAAAAAATTATTGAGTGCGGGCGTGGAAGGTCAATGCTTGACGGATGCCGTGAGATAAAACTTCCAAAAAAAGCCGCCGAGGGTGTGCAGTTTTTTGTGGAGCTTTCCGTTGAACTTGATTCCATGCTGAATGAAAATCCCGATGTAGATTCTGAAAAAAAAGCTAAATCAAAAAAGAAAAGCCTCTCGGACTTTGTGTCGGCAGTTTCAACAAAATCCGGGCTTGAGGATTACCACAGGAGCCAGGACGAGATTGCCGGGACACAGAAGATTTCAAACCTTCAGGAACTTGCGAACGCGGCATCCCTTTATCCATGCACGAGGGAAGGTCTCCTTGATTTCCTTGATCACATTGAGCTGGACCGCACTCTCGAAGACGAAAGCGAGCATGATGATTCAAAGGACCGCGTCACGATGATTACACTCCACAACACAAAGGGACTTGAGTTCGGAAGGGTCATAATCACCGGAATGGAGCATGGTGTTTTTCCGCGGGAGGACAAAGCTGGCGAGGAACTTGAAGAGGAGAGGCGGCTTTTTTACGTCGGCATAACGCGTGCGAAGGATGAACTTTATTTTACGAGCTGCGGAATGAGGCGGATGTACGGTCAGACAAAGTTCATGTATCCATCTCCATTTTTGAATGAAATAGATTCTTCTCTTTTGAAGGTGATTGGCGATACCCCCGATTCCTATGGAACAAACAATTCCTTTGGCGACGGTATTGAAAAAAAATGGCATGTCGGAGCGCGGGTCTACCACGATGATTATGGATACGGAGTGATTGTGTCTGGAAAAATGGATGCCGAGGGGGAGTATGTTGTTTCCGTAAACTTTGAGACCGGCGGTACAAAAAAATTTCTTCCCAAATATCAAAAGTCGCTAGTGCTGGAGGACTGTGAGTAGATGGCGTGGACGATTGAAAAAACGGACGGCGGAGCCTTTCTTCCTTTCGTCGATATGAAGGACATGATGCTTTCCGAATTTGCCCGAAGGCTTGGTGAAAATCTGGAAGGACGTGTTGATTATGGCGAGCTGATTTTTGTTCCCGGTTTTGATTTTAAGAATCTTCGTGAAGAAAAATCTTTGGACGGTGAAAAATCTGTTCGACATTCTGCGGACAATATTCCGTTCTGGTGCAGGTGCGCGATGGTGGAGCCTTTTTTTGTTCATTTTGATTCAATCGGTGATGCGGCCCAGGCATTGAAATCTGTCCAGAGATCCTGGGCTTCTTACAGCCACACACTTTTTCGGCGCTCCGCTTTGGTGCAGGAAAAACTTCCATATCTAAATCTAAAGGACAGGACATTTCCGTTTGACATTCCCCAGTCTCCGGTCGGACTCTATACTTTGATTGACGAGCACACGATTCTTGCGTCGGCAAAAACGACATCATGCATTCCCGCCGGGAAAATCACCTGGATCGAGGACCATGAAAATCCACCGAGCAGGGCGTATCTGAAAATACAGGAGAGCCTTGTTCTTGCGAAACATTTTTTTGGAGTGGAGCTTCCGTCCGCTGGCACAAAATGTTTTGAGGCGGGTGCGTGTCCCGGCGGCTGGACTTGGGTTCTGGCAAATCTTGGTGCGGAGATTTTTGCGGTGGACCGAAGCGAACTTGTGAAACCTCTTATGGAAAATCCGCTTGTGACTTTCATGGCGCATGATGCCTTTACGCTCAAGCCCGAGGACCTTGGACATTTCGACTGGATTTTCAGCGATGTAATCTGCTACCCTGAGCGTCTCCTGGAATGGATAAAGATGTGGCTCGGTTCAGGACTTGTTGACAACATGATTTGCACAATCAAAATGCAGGGGGAAATCGACTGGAACCTTGTCGCGGAATTCCAAAAGATTCCAGACAGCCGCGTTGTTCATCTGAATTACAACAAGCACGAACTTACATTTATCCATTGCGAAAAAAAATGATTGCATGCTGAGTCATCGGATTCCGTTGATTCCAGTGTCCGTGTCGATTGTGTACATGTTGTATAAAAAGAGCGTGTCGCTGACTGAATTTTCGTTGATGAAATCAGTGACGCTTTCCCTGTAGAACCTTGTGTCGAAAATATAGATTGCGGAAAAATGTTCTGCGAGAAACGGAATGATGCAATTTGCGTAGCTGTCCTTGACAATCGCAAGTGTCCTGTCCGATTCCGCATTTGAGTTGTGGACTTCGACAAAAGAATTCTGGTTGTTCAGAAAATATGAATACTTGTCTTTTTTTTCAAGATACTCGTCGGCTGTCAATTTGTCCGTCTCGATTTTTTTGTCGGGATATTTTACTGTGAGGGAAAGTCTGTCGCTTTCAAAAACTTCTATTGAGTCCGGCTTTGCAAAAAGGTCGTTCACTTTGGAATAAAAACTTCCCTTAAAACCCGTGCTGACTGTTTTTATGTTGAATTCATTTTTTTCAAGCGGTGTAAATCCAAATGAACGTGCAAGTTCCCTGTAAGCAATGTACGCACCCAGCGTGGTCCAGTGGTGGTCGAGCCTGTAGAAAATCTGTTCGCCGCCGGCTTTTTTAAGGGCATCCGCGACATCAACAAAAACTGCGCTCCGGCCTTCCGCATTGATTGAGTCAAAAGTTTTTTCAAGAGCGCCTTCAATTTTTTTTATGTCGGAAATCTGGTCGGCATTTTTTGCTGTGGACGGTAGTTTGTCGTGCAAAATCTGGACTGCGCTTGGAACAAGGAGGATGCGGATGTTTTTGCTTTGCGAATTTTCGGAAAGCCTTTTTATAGCGCCGACTATGCGCCCTGTGTTTTCAAGCGGACTGTATTCTTCCATATAATATCCGTCCTTGCACAGGTAGATGTTGTTGACCCTGTTTTTTCCGGTCGCACGTTCGTAGCCGGTCTTTATCGTCATGAAAATGTCGCGGAGAATGAAATGGTCGGACACAAAGGTTTCGGTGTCCTTCATAAATGATGCGTCCGTTATGTTTTCGAGCGAAGGCTCCGGAAATTTTTCAAGATAGCGGTTTTCGTTTTCCGAATAATCTTTTTTCGGGGCAACTATTGTTGCAAGCGCGAGACCAAATGTGAGGACCAAAATCACAAGCACAAAAATTTTTTTAACCATGCCGTCCATATCTTTTCCTAAAATCTAAAGTACAAAAACGGATTGTATGTATCCGAAACCATGTATGAAACTGCAACGACAAAAAGCAATGCAAAAATCACTGCGTAGATTATTCCGAATGTTTTTCTTGCGCCGCATCCGAAGCCCGAAATCTTTTTTTTCAGTGCGGGGAAAATCGGCATGCTCACGGCAATCGAAACGATGAAAACAAATCCGTAGTTTTGCAGATAGAACAAAATGTCTCTTCCCGCAAATCCGCCTTTCGTGCTGAACATGGAGCCAAGGTATGGAATCAGTTTGGAAAAATCCTCAATCGCAAAAACCGTGAATCCAACCACGACGATGAGGCAGAGGTAGATGTGCCTAAAGAATTTCGGCACCCTTTCAAGATATTTTCCGTAGACAAATTTTTCAAGGCACAGAAGAATTCCGTAGTACACTCCCCAGATTACATAGTTCCATGAAGCACCGTGCCAGAGACCCGTCAAAAACCAGACCACCGCTAGATTGAAAATCTGTCTGGGGATTCCGCATCTGTTTCCGCCAAGGGGAATGTAGACGTAATCCCTGAACCACGACGAAAGAGAAATGTGCCATCTCCTCCAGAAATCGGTTACGGATTTTGCCGAAAGCGGATAGTTGAAATTTTCGTCGAACTTGAATCCGAGCATTTTTCCAAGACCTATCGCCATGTCGCTGTATGCTGAAAAATCAAGATAGAGCTGTAGTGTAAAAGCGATTGCGCCGAGCCACGCAAAAACAAGGGACGGATTCTGTGAAGAAAGCGCGTCATCAAAAAGGGAGCCGAGTCTGTTTGCTAGAAGAACTTTTTTCAGAAGACCGTAGATGAACCGTATGAAGCCGTCAATTACATCGGGCATTTTTATTTCTCGCTCGTGAAGTTCCTGCTTGACCGTCTTGTAGCGGACAATCGGACCTGCAATCAGCTGTGGAAACATCGAGACGTACATGAGGTATTCTGCGTAATTTTTTTCAACCGTGACTTCGCGCCTGTACAAATCGATTGTGTAGCTCATCGTCTGAAAAGTGAAAAAACTGATTCCTATCGGGAGAGCGATTTCCATGAACGGAATGTTCGTCCCTGAAATGGAGCTTATCGTTCCGAGCAAAAATCCTGCGTACTTAAAAAATGCGAGGCACGAAAGGTCAATCACTATTGAAAGGACAAGAAAAAGTTTCCGCTTTGATTTTGAAGAATCGTATCTGTGCATGAGCCGTCCAAGGATATAGTCGGAAAGCGTCATGCCCAGCATCAAAAAAACGTATACCGGTTCCCCCCATGCGTAAAACACAAGGCTGAACGCAAGGAGCACATAATTTTTTGCCGCCCTCGGAACCACATAATAGAGCACCAGAAAAAGCGGCAGATATATGAAATAAAAAAACAGACTGCTGAAAACCATTTACGCTAAATCATTTCCTGTGCGATTTTTTTCAGCTCGGAAACTTTGGACGACATCAAAAGATACACGTAGCTTCCCTTTGCGACTACAACACTTTTTTCCGCGACCTTTCCCTGCTCCGGAATGTAGCTGTTGAAAACGGTGGTCTGGTCGGAAACAAAGCTTTCAAGTTTGTGCTTGATTTTGTTTGTATCGACTCCGTTTTTTGCTTTAATCAGAATGACTGACTCGGCAAGAAGAATGTCCTCTCCCTGCACGTAGATGTACTGGTCAAAATCCTCAAGATTGAATCCGAACTGCATTACAAAATAGTCGTCGTCCATTTTTAGCATGGGTGTCGGGAATTTGACTTCGGACTGCATGCGGGCGTAGACATCCTCGATTGCGGCGGAGCTTTTTTTGCCGGAGCATCCAGAAAAAATCAGTGCGGAAATCAGCATGGCAAATGGAATCAATAGTTTATTTTTTTTCATTCTAGTTTTCCTCGTAGTATTCTTTTTTAAGTTCTTCTCTTGCAAGATTTTCAAGCGCCTCATCCCAGAATGCGTAGGCGGCTTTTGTGAGATGCACGTTTGTCCCGTCCGAAAGTTTTGTTCCGTCCGGAAGCTCGGGAATAAGGTGGCCTTCCTCGTCTCGGAGATTCGATGCGACATCAACATAGGTCCAGCCGTGGTCGGCACACATTTTTACAAGTGCCTCGTTCGCTTTGTTTATATTTTCGGTGCAGAGCTTTCCGCCAACCTGCTTGTCCTTCCTCATGGGAGTGATACTGAGGATATAGAATTTTGCGTCCTGCACAGCTTCCTTTATCTTTCCGATTACCGCGACATAGTTTTCGATGAACTCATCCACACCGCTTGGGGCGATGTCGTTCAGTCCGAAGAACATTATGATTCTGTTTTTGTTGAGCTTCGGAATCACTTCCCAAAGATTGCACGGCTCTCCATTGTATTTTGGGACATAGGTTTTTTCTATTCTTGAAAGCTCGCTTACATTAAGGACAGCGTAGCGGACGGCGTTGCTGTTGCTTGCGAGCCATGCTGTTGCGTCGAGGGGTCCGAAGATTTCTGGATTGACGGAAGAGTTTCCCTCCCACCTGTAAAAGTTCATGCAGGAGTCGCCGCAGTATACCACATCCTTAAAAAAATCGCGCGGGTCGAAGTCGCTAAGGTCTAGTTCGACCGGGGCTTTCTGTGGTTCATCTGTTTTTTCCTCTGGAGCTGTCTGAGCCGTCGGATTTTCTGTTGATATAATCGACATGGCCTGCCGGTTCGCGGGGGTGTCATTGCCGCATGCCGAAAAAACAAGGGCAGCCAGCGGTATTGTGGCCGCTATAAAAAATCTCTTTTTCATGGTGCATTATATAGTAGCAAACTTCACTTTTTAATTCAATGAGTATGTTTTTGAAATATGGATACGCAGAAAAAAGTTTTGTCAAAATCAACACGAATACCACTTTGCATCTTGAAAAAGCAAAAATTCTATGTGAGAATAAAATCAGCAAGCCCAAAAACTTGAATCGGAGATGATATTATGAAAGTGTTTTTTGATGGAGCGAAAAAGCTGTTCGCACTTGTGGTGGGGCTTCTGTGCATTTTTTCATGCCGGATGGATGTTGATTCCAAAAATGAGCGGGAATCCGGCGATGTTTCCAGTGGTTCCACGGTGGGGTACAGCATAAAACATTTTGCCGAGTCGCTGGATGGAGCTTGGACCTAGCAGATTGACGACAGAAGCACCGGGCAGGGAACAAGCGCGTCCACCACGGAATTGACTGAATCCGACGCAAAAAGCTACGAGGGATTTTCTTTCAGCGAAGTCAAAAACACAAGCATAGCCGCGGACGGGTCATCCGTTGTCGAGTTTTATTATACGCGCAACACCTACACTCTGACTTTTGATGCCGGGGAAGGTGAATTTGACGGTGGAACAAAATCCGTGACGAAATCATTCAAATATGGGGAAGCAGTTGTTGCTCCAACCGCTACTCGCCAAGGGTATGGTGCGAACTGGAGCACAGGCGATTGTCCCGCTGAAAATGCATCGTACACAGTAACATGGGTTCCCGACGAAAACACTTCATATTTCATAATCCATTTCATCGAAACTCTTGACGGCAACTGGTCTGAAAAAAGCGTAGACAGAAGCACAGGGCATGGAAAAACCGGAGACCTGACGGCCTGTTCTGAATCTGACGCAAAATCATATCCGGGATTTACGCTCAAGGAAGTAAAGAATGTCGATATAAATGGAAACGGCTCTTCCCAAGTTTCTTTCTATTATACACGCAATACCTACACCCTAACTTTTGATGCCGGGGAGGGTGAGTTTGACGGTGGAGCGAAGAGCGTGACAAGGACTTTGAAATATGGAGCCACAATTGAAATTCCTTCCGCATGCAGACAGGGATATAGCGCAAGCTGGTCGGGCGTTCCGAATGTTTGTCCGGCGGAAAATGCTGCGTACACCGTGACATGGATTGAAGGAAATGCGACCCGCTACGCCATAAAGCATTTTGTTGAGGATTTGGACGGTGGATGGACAGAGCGGACTGAAGATTCTGGCACTGGACAGGGAAAAACTGGTTCCATGACGACCTGTGCCGATTCGGATGCAAAATCATACAGGGGATTTAGTTTCAGTGAAGTCAAAAACACGAGCATAGCCGCTGATGGCTCCTCAGTTGTTGAATTTTATTACACGCGCGAAACTTACACGCTGACTTTTGATGCCGGGGAGGGTGAGTTCGAGGGTGGAAAAAAGACCGTAGCAAAAGATTTTAAATACGAGGCTCCGGTTGAAATCCCATTCGCAAATAGACCTGGATATAGCGCAAGCTGGACCGGCGTTCCAAACCTTTGTCCTGCGGAAAATGCGACGTACACCGCAACATGGGATGTAAGCGAAAACACTCCGTACAAAATAAAGCATTTCCTTATGGATGTTGACGGAAGAAATTGGACCGAGCGGACGGAGGACGAAAGCTCTGGGCATGGAATGACAAATGCGCATACCACATTCACTGAATCCGATGCAAAATCGTACACTGGATTTGTATTCTATGAAGTCAAGAACACGACCATATCTGCGGACGGTTCTTCCGTTGTTGAGTTCTACTACAGGCGCAACTACTACACTATAAGCTTTGTCGCCGAGGGTGGAACTTTTGAGACCGGAACCACAGTCAACGCAGCCGGAAACGCCACGGTCAATGTAATCTACGGAGGAACTGTAACTGCCCCGAACGTGACAAGAATCGGCTACGAAGTTTCATGGCCGACATTTGAGACATGCACCGGACCGAAAACCTATACTGCGACATGGACTCCAAGAACCGACACCCCGTATACTGTGGAGCACTGGCGGCAGAATGCAAATGATGATGAGTACACGCTGAAGGATTCTGACAAACAGACCATGACGGGAACTACCGGGGCTTGGACAAAAGCAAAGGTGAAAGGTGCCACTGGATTTGTGTTGAAGGGGTCCATTGAGCAGCTTGAGATAGCGGCGGATGGCTCAACGGTCGTGAAAATCTATTATGACAGAAAGACATTCGAAATCACTTTTGACGCGGGGGACGGCGTGTTCCTTGGTGCGGGTGAGAACGGCGAGGATATTTCTTCCTTTACGAAGACATACAGATATTATCAGAAGACACCTGCGCTCACTCCGTTCAAGGATGGATTCGTGGCCACATGGAGTCCGAAAGATCCGAAAAATCAAAATGTGACGGCAAACACAACATATAGCGTGACGTGGGAGGCTGGAACTGAGGAGGCAAACTACAGCATTCAGCATTTTCAGGAGGCTGTGGACGGAACTTATGAAAAGCCCAAACTGAAAGAGACTAAATCAGGTCTGGCAGGTTCCATGACGAAATTGACCGAAAGCGACGCGCAGGTCTACACGGGATTCTCGGTGGACCGCATAGAAAACATTCCCATCACAAAAGACGGAAAGGCGGTTGCGAAAATCTACTATAAACGTAACATCTGTAAGCTGACTTTCAATGCCGGGGAGGGACGTTTCTCTGACGGATCAAATGTTCTTGTGCTTGAGGGACGTTACGGGGCTGCGGTTCCAATCGAGGTGCCTACGCGTGATTTCTGGAAGTGTACTGCCTGGTTTACGGAAAGTTCTACGGCACATCTGGATCCTAAATTTGGTACCGCAAGTTCAGACATAAAAACTTTCCCGCCGGAATCCAAAACCTACGAGGCAAAATGGGACGCGACCTTCAAGCTGAGTGCCGCTGTGGACGACAAGGGAAACGATGTCCTTTCAAAATTCAGCACAAAATGGGAAACCGTAATCGAAGTGCATGACCAGGACTTTTATCTTTCCGGTGGAAGCAACCCAAGATGGCTTTCTGCAAAACCCACAATCGTTGGATGCCGCTTCTATCACGTGGATGCCACGACGCAAAATGATGAGGAACACTATAATTCCTTCTGGGGAACGAATGCCAAGGTGGACCTTGTAAACCATAAGATTTCCGGAACTTTCTACGGTCAGAAAATGGAGACTCAGCTGAGCGAAGATTACAACGCAATCACGTTTACGATTCCATGCAAGGGACTCTACACCGAGAAAGGTGGATTTTTGGGACTGGGAAAAGGAAATCCATTCGGAAAATCCGGCAGCTACACACTGACTTTCACGCGGAAATAATGGTTCACAAATCAGTGAAAATGGATTAACATTTTTGTATGAAGACATTGTTCAAACATCTGGCGCGGTACTGGTATTTTGCGGTGCTTGCGTCGGGATTTATGGTTGCGGAAGTTTTTGTTGATTTGCTCCAGCCACGTCTCATGCAGCGTATCGTTGACGAGGGCATTCTTGGAACTGATGTTTCTCTTGTGGTGTCCGTCGGAATCAAAATGATTCTGGTGGTCGTCTGCGGTGGACTCTGCGGATTGTTGTCCGGCGTGTTCACAAATGTGACTGGCGAAAACCTTGGAAACGACCTGCGCAGGTCCTGCTTCAATAAGATTATGCACTTTTCCTTTGCCCAGACCGACAGATTTTCAACAGGCTCCCTTGTTACCCGAATCACCAGCGACGTGGGCCAGGTGCAGCAGCTTTCCAAGCAGATGATTCGAGGCTTTGTTCGCTGCATCATGTTTTTTGTCGGCGGCACTTCCGCTCTTCTTTCGCTGAATCTTTCGTTCGGTGTAATCCTTGCGTGCGCGTTTCCGCTGATTCTTCTGGACGTGATTTTTGTTGTTTGGAAAACAAATCCGCTTTTCAAATTGCTGCAAAAGGCTCTGGACAACCTGAACTCGATAATGCAGGAGAATGTCGGTGGAATCCGTGTGGTCAAGGCGTTCGTCCAGGAGAAGACCGAGATTGAGCGTTTCTCAAAGGCCAATGACGATTTGGTGAACACCCAGTTCCGTGTCCAGATGCTGCTCTCATTTTTGCGTCCGGTGATGAACATAGTCCTGAACCTTGCCGTGGTCGGAATCATAATGATTGGGTCCCGGGGTGTGCAGAAAGGTGAAATGGCTCCCGGTGCTGTTATGGCGGCAATCACATACATCTCCCAGATTCTCAACGGAATGATGATGCTCGCTATGATTTTCCAGACTCTCTCAAGGGGAACCGTTTCCGCCAAGAGGCTTTCCGAGGTTCTTGATTCCAAATCCGAAATTGCCGACGGAGATTTTTCGGACAGTGTTTCAGTCCAAAAGCGCGGGTCCGTTGTTTTCAGAAATGTCGGATTCTCGTATACCGAAAGCGGAAGCCCCGTGCTCCACGACATAAATCTTGAAATCAAGCCGGGGGAGACCTTTGCGATAATCGGCTCGACAGGCTCGGGAAAAAC
>DGGQ01000028.1 GCA_002392275.1 Treponema sp. UBA3870 | reverse complement strand
CGACGGAATTATGTCCAGCAGATATTCAACACAGTCGGTGTCGTATGCCCCGTCGTCCATGGAGCAGACAGGACACTTTTCGGAAATGGTCTTCAAAAGGGACTGCGGACTTGAGAACATGTCCACAACGGCAAGACTGTACATCTCCAGCCAGTCCAGTTTTTTAACAATCTGGTATTTTTTTAGTCCACGCTCCAGGGCGGAATCAACAAGGGCGGCGCACTGCTCAAGGCCTGGATTTTCTGGAATGTAGATTTCCCATCCATTTTCAACGGCAAGCTCCAGACAGCGGTGGAGATGCCCGGTCCCATGCCCCTTTTCAACACTGGGGACAAGGAGAACCATGTTTTTGATTGCGGGCTTCTGGAACGCCTGAAGAATCTGGTCGCTGGTGTACGGTGGGGCGAAATTCTTTGAAGAAAGCTCGTCCACAATCATCTGGGCGCGTATGTAGTCAACGCTTGTGTCTATTGTGGTCCTCAACTCCGGATGCGAATATTTTTCCGGCGCGGGCACAAAAACAGACCTGAAGCTTTCACTGTGATTGTAGAGCGCGGGTCCGACATGCTCATGGTCGTATGGGGAATCTGTTTTTTTTGCGGCATCCAGAAGAGAGTGCGCGTCGAACATTTCAACCCCGCATCCATGTGGAAGTCCCGAGAAAGTCATGTAGTCAATCTTTTCTTCAGCGGACCTCTTTTTCCACTCAAGGACCAAATCGTTTGCGGCCTCGTAAAAAAGGAACGGATTGTCGGCTGTTGCGCGAACAACAAGGTCGGCGGACGAAAGCTCAATCACCCGGCAGAATCTGTCAAGCACATCATCCCTGGAGCCACCAAAAATTTTGAATCCACATTTCTCCGCGTATGGTTTCAGCTGCTCAAAACTTTCCTCGTCCGTGGCAAGATAATAGTCATCCGCGGCCACCTTTGACATTGCGCAAAGATTCCACTCCAGAACGGTCTTTCCACCAAGCTCCATCAGAGCCTTTCCCGGAAGCCTTGTCGATGAGAGCCTGCACTGCACTATCAAAACTGTATGTATATCACCTTCCATTGCCTTCCCCCCTTATCTGCGTTGCCGCCTCTTCCTCCTGCCACTTCCTCACAAAATCCATGGCATCGGTCTTGAAGCGGTAGCGGTTCATTTCCACCCATTCCCTGGCGTTTTTAAAAAGTATGTAGGACTCCTTCAGTCCGCAAAGATTTTTATGCTTGAACGTAAAAAAATATGCGAGCGGAATCTGGGCCTCCTCGTTTCTATAAATCGGAAGAAGGTTTTTCAGATAGAAGCGCAGGTATGACATGTTTCTTGTCCTGTTCTCGACGTGGACTTCCCCTGAATATGTGAATGAAAGCGAGAGATCCAGAATCGTCTTCTCCCCCCAGAGCCACGACCTGAAAAAAAGGTCCATCCGCTGCCAGTAGTCCGTTGTTATTGTGTAGTCGATTCCACCGAGCTGCATGAACCTGTCCCTGTCGTAAAGCCCCACCCAGTCGGCGGCGTAGAATGTTTTGTTTCCGCTGGACATCGCGAGCGTAGTCTCTATCTCGAACACGGATTTTTTTTCCTTTGGAGAGAATTTTACGGGAAGCACCTGCTGTGTTGATGTAATCAGTTTTGGACAGACGCAGAACGCCTTGCTCTCCACCATGCGCGAGACTATCGATATTGGAATCTGGAAGGAGTCCGAACACATGTCGTCAAAAAGCACAAGGACGTATGGCGTGTTTGCCTCCTGCATTCCAAGGTTTATCATGTCACCGATTGAAACATAGTCGCTTCCGTCGTTCGGGACAAGGAACTTCACCGTTGGATACTGGGTCGAAAGCTCATCCAGATGCCTTCCCTTCAGCTGGGTGGAGCTTGTCTTTCCGCCTATGTTCGATTCAATCCAGATGACCTTCTCGAATCCCTGGTAAATCAGCCTGTCAAAAATGAAGTTCCTGTACGAGTTTCCGCTCCTGTTCAGGACAAGGCATGTAACGGGCATAAGAATCTTTGAATCCGTCTCCACCCCGCCAAGGACAGTCCTCTCTATGATGCGCTGGTTAAAAGTTGTAGGTATAGTATTCATCGCAGGCACCACATTTTTCATCAAACGAAGACTCCGGCAACGAAACGTTGGAACAAAGACAATTGCAGCAGTCTATATCTCTCTGGGAAGGGCTTTCCATTTTGTCCCAGACATCCCTGATGCTCATCTCGAACACATTGCCAACCGACCGGTCCAGAATCCACTCCCTGCACAGGGGGACATCTCCGTTCCACAGAACAACCATGTCGCGCTTTAGATGCCAGCACGGATTGCGTTTCAGAGGGGAAAGGTCGGCAGGTCTTTCGTCCGGGAGCATTCCACAGAAATGGTCGTACTTCTGGATTATGAGCCTGCCCTTTGACGGTGAGGAAGAGTCGTGCCAGAATCTGTAGAATGATTCAAGCTCGTCCTCGTTGGCGTTCATCCTGAGCATCTGTGGATACACGCAGTCACCAAAACTGTTTTCCAGAATCGTCACGGCATTTACGGCCTTGGCGAATGCGCAGTTGCTTTCAATAAGGGGAGAACCTTTTCCGTCAGTAGCAAAACGTGGATGTATCACGCCATATTTTTCCGGGGTGAATGCGTCCACCGAAACAATCCATGTCACGGGGTCCCTTCCGTCCAGACGCTTCGGAACATTTCTGACCACGGACGCAAGTTTTTCGGCAAGCTCCGGCTTAACAAGGATCCCGTCCGTCTCGATTAAAACCGAAAGCCCTGGATAGGAAAGCACAGTCGAAATGTATTCGTCCAGATTCTCCACGCACAAAGGTTCGCCCCACTCGCCCAGACCAATCACGGCGTTTTCAGAAAAAACGGCAATCTGGCTCACCAATGCCCTGAACTGCTCCAGACGCATTATTTTTGTCGAGTTGAACGTAAGCTCGAGCGGCGACGATGAATATTTTTTTTCAAAGGCAGCAAAATATGGACTGTAGATTGATTCGGACCAGCACCTGGCGCAAATCTGTATGTTGTAGAATGCTGGAACAGTGCGCTGAACCTTTACAGATTTTTCGGCAAGCTCCGTCAGGGGGACCGCATTGAACGGAACCCTTGAGTCCAGCGCAAGATTGTAGAGCGACATGCAGGACACCATGTTTCCAAGGGTCGAGCATGAAAAGTCCAGACGCAGCATCCTGAAGTCCCTTGGAGCCACGACCGCCTCTATCTCGAATGAATTTATGTCCCCGCGCATGACGGAAAAAACACTGTCCGCACGGACCGGCATCATTCCAGCAATCTTCTGGCCATCCCTTGCGAGGGAACTTAAAATGTTGAGCGAACCGGAATCTATGACCTCGGGGGCAAAACCAAGCGGATACCCATCGGCGAAAGTGTATTCAGCAAGATACTCGATATGGCTTTCAATCACGCGGAGGGTCAAATCCTTGTCCAGGAGGGGCCTGTCCGCCATTGTGTACACAACAAAACCCGCATCGGACCTTGAAGCTGATTTTGCCATCTCCTCCAAAAGAACCGCAGTGTTCCAGTCGTTCCTGCTGATGATTTTTGCGTCCACACCAGATTCCGATAGAAGATTCTTTACAGTAGAGCTGGTCCTGTCGTTTACGGCGACATAGATTTCGCTCCCGGGACAAACCCCGCCGGCCCACACAAGAACACGCTCAAAGGCCGACATGGAGGAAAACACCCTGTCGAATGCATGAGAAGAATCGAAACCCGCAAACAAAAACACAATAGATTTCATCTCCCCAATTATCGGAAACAGTTTTTATGAAGTTAAGGGGTCAAAATTTTTGTGTAAAATTGGTCGGCTGCGGCGAAAAAAGTTTTTCCATTGGCGCGTAGATTTTTAGCTGCTCCCCTGTCACCGGGTGCGGAAACTCCAGCGAAAAAGCGTGGAGCATGATTCTTCCATTGTTTTCTTCAAAACCTTTTTTTCCACCGTAAAGCTCGTCCCCCAAAATCGGAAGTCCCACCGACGAAAGGTGGACACGAATCTGGTGTGTGCGTCCGGTCAAGGGCTTACAGTCAACATACACAAGCCCATTTTTTTTTGCCGCGATATGGAAATCTGTTTTGGCATATTTTCCGCCATGCCTTTCATCCACCGCGCCAATTTTGCATTTAGCTGACTTTGCCGAAATCCTTCCAATAAAATTTTCAAGCGAAAATCTGTCTTCGGAATCTGCGCACGGAATCAGCAGGCGACCGGAACATACCGCCCTATATGTTTTTTGCGCAAGATGTTCCTCAAAAATACTGTGGACAGCATTGTTCACGGTCCTTGTCTTTGTAAAAAGAAGAGCACCGCTTGTTTCCCTGTCCAGTCTGTGCATTATTCCAACATACGGCGGATTTCTGAGCGAAGGATTTTTTTTCCAGAGGTAGTCTATCACCGCTTTGTGCATTGAAAATCTGTCTGCGACAACAGTACCCTCGGTGGGTATAAACGCAGGCTTGTTCACCACAATCAAATTCTCGTCCTCAAAAAGAACGTCGGATTCCGTGAGAGTGTATTCAATGTCGTCGGGCCTCTTTTCATAAAAAAGTTTTTCCTCGTCAACGCGGGCCTGGACGGTGGAATTTTTTTTGAGAGTCCACGCGCTGATTCTGCACTGCCTTCCGTCAACAAAAACAGCACCCGCAACAATCAGTCTCCTTATTTTGCTGTTGGAGATTTTTTCACCGCCAATAGCCTCGGGTATTTTTTTTCTAAGAAAATCATTGAGCGTAACGCCATCTGAATCCACGCTCCATAAAAAATTCTTCATGCATGGATTCTACAGGCAGAAAATCTATTGGTCAACACGGGATGGTCGCCATCAAAAAAAACTGAACTTTTTAGAGTTTACGGCTACCAAAAATCCTGTTAAAAAAAAATCCGGCCGCGTTTATAATTTGGGCATGGAAAAGATTAGCAGAGTTTTTTTAAAAAAGGCAGAATGTTCCCTCGACTTGGGAGATGGAAGCGAGCGTGGTCCATACGTCAACCAGGACTATATTTTTCAGAAAATGCGTAAACCCCACCGGGGAATATCGCTAATGTACACATACTATCCCACCGACGAGGGATGGCCTGTCAGGGCGAGTGTGGCATTTCCGCAGGAGACTCCATCGGGCGCGTGGGACTATCCTTACGAGGACTATTTTCCGTACAGGGGCGGCGTTGAGGGACTCCGCGATGAGGAGC
>DGGQ01000090.1 GCA_002392275.1 Treponema sp. UBA3870 | reverse complement strand
TGAACTCAGACTTATAAATCCATCTGTGCATTTGTCGTATTTTGATTTTAGAAGTTTTCCAAAAATTTTTCGCTCCAAATCTTTTTTCAAAATCTGGTTGCGCAGAGAAATCATTCCGCTAAAATTGCAAAGCATTATAAATTGATTTTCGGAAAGCTCAAGATTTTTTCTTCCGTACAAATCCATAAGTGCGTTGTAGTCGCTGAGTTTTATAATCTGCTCCGGGATGTTTAATCCAACGATTGAACTTTGGTTTGCTAAGACATCTATTTTTTCTGTTCCAATGAAATCTTTCAGTGTAAAATTGGAATCTGTGTATGTTGAGAAATGGGTGGACTCCTTTATTCCGTCATTGATGTTGAATCCATTTTCAGAATAGATTTTTTCTATGTCCAGAGAAAAAGATTTGTCCGCACTATCAGCAAAAGAAATTTCAATTTCAAAATCTGCCGGACAAAATTTTTTTATATTTTCGTTCATTGAATTTCTGAATGAAAAAGATGCCGAAAGCGCGCATATTGTGACGAAGAGCATAAGACAGATTGCCGTCATCGAAAAAACTGTCGTGTTTATTTTACTGCTTATCTGCCTGAACGTAAACACATTCAATCCACGGTGATAAATTTTTTTTATTCCCATTATGATTCGGAGAAGCATTCCCGATACGGACCAAAAAATAAGAAAAGTTGAGACCATGCCAAGAGCAATGCATGTTAAAAACTTAATCCGGTTAAGTTCGTTGTAATGCCAGCAGACTTGTGAGTATGCATAGAAAAGAGCAATCGCCGACACGATAAAAACAAGAATGCATGCGACGGGATTTTTCATTTTGATTTTTTCGGATTTTTTCTCCGAGTGCAATAGGTCAATCAATTTCATTTTTGTGATTGCAATGCTGTTGAAAATCATCACGACGATATACATCAGCGCAAAATACATTGCGGTTTTTATTATCGCATCCACAGAGACTGAAAATCTGTATGCACTCATGTCCGCCTCAAAAAGATTTGCGACAAGCACGCTCATAAGTTGTGAAAGTCCGATTCCCAAAAAAAGTCCGACAACAAGAGAGCCTGTTCCAATCAAAAGTGTTTCGACCAAAAGTATTGCGGATATTTTTCCCTTGCCGGCACCGAGCGTCATGTAGAGCGCGAATTCCTTGTTTCTTCTTTTCATCAAAAATCGGCTTGCGTATACAATCAGAAGTCCAAGAACGATAGCGACCAAAATGCTTATGCCCGAAAGCGTTGAGACAAGAAGTTCGATTATGTCCGATCGGCTTGAAGAAAGCTTCATCATTGCGACCTGGGACCCGATTGCGTTGAACACATAAAAAATTGACACACCGATTATCAGTGTGAAAAAATAAATTGCATAGTCGCGGAGGCTCCGCCTTATGTTGCCTGCTGAAATCTTAAAAAGCATCGCTTGCATCTCCTCCAAGAAGTGTCACCACGTTTATGATTTTGTCAAAGAACTCTTTGCGCGTGTCGTTCCCTCTGTTGATTTCATGGAAAATTTTTCCATCCTTTATAAAAATTACACGGCCCGCGTAGCTTGCTGTAAAACTGTCATGGGTTACCATGATTATTGTTGCACCAAGCTCTTCGTTCAGATATTTGAATCTTTCCAGAAGCATTTTAGAAGACTTTGAATCAAGCGCACCGGTCGGCTCGTCTGCAAGCACAAGTTTTGGATTTGTGGAAATTGCACGCGCGGCTGCGACTCTCTGTTTTTGTCCGCCAGACATTTGGTATGGGTATTTATCAAGAACGTCCACAATGCCCAGCTGTTCCGCAACTTTTTTTACGGTGGACTCAATTTCATCTGCCGATTTTTTTTGGATTGAAAGAGCGAGAGAAATATTTTCGTAGGCCGTCATCGTGTCCAGGAGATTGAAATCCTGAAAAATAAATCCAAGGTTTTCACGGCGGAATCTGTTCAGCTCTTTTCCTTTCAGTTTTGTTATGTCCGTGCCCTCCAAAAAAATATGTCCAGATGTTACCCTGTCGATTGTTGAAATGCAGTTGAGGAGAGTTGTCTTTCCGCTCCCCGATGCACCCATGATTGCAACAAATTCTCCACCGGAAACGGAAAAAGATATTCCGTCTATTGCCTTGGTGAGACTTGATTTGCTGCCGTAATATTTTTCGATTTGCTGGATTTTTAAAAGTTCCATAGCAGTCCTCTCATTTGGTTTTATTAATTGGAGCCTATCATTTTTGATTCTGCCTGTCGCTTGTCTATTGTTACGCAACCTTACAGTTTTGTAAGATTTGAGATTCAAACTAACTTTTTAGCGCGGAGTTTATAAAATCATTTTTTCCAAAACTGATTTTTATTTCTGTGTATTCGCCCTGGACTGAATCCGCTGTGATTGCATGTCCAAGTTTGTCGCAAAGTTTTTTTACTATATAAAGTCCCATTCCTGTTGATTTTGTGCCGGAACGTCCATTTTCGCCGGTGAATGATTTTTCAAAAATGTATGGAAGGTCGTTCGCACTGATTCCAATTCCGTTGTCGCAGAAATGAAGAACCGTCATTTCATTTTCATCCTCCGCACTTACAATGATTTTGCTTGCATCGTATTTCATGCTGTTGTCCATAATCTGTCCAATCATGTAAGAAAGCCATTTTGAATCTGTCATCACATCCAAATCAAGATTGTAAGTTTCCAGCGTGATCTTTCGTTCAAGAATTTCTTCCCTGTGCCTGATTGCACATTCCGTAAAACTTTGCTTGAGCGAAACATTCTTGATGATGTAGTCCTTTTCAGAACTTCCGCTTCTTGCATAGTAAAGAACGTTTTCAATATACGTGTCGATTCTGTCCAGCTGGCCATTGTATTTCGTGTTTCCATTGTTGTGGCACATAAGCTCCAGAGCCGAGACTGGAAGTTTGATTTCGTGGACCCATGCCTCCAAAAATTCACGGAACTCTCTGTTTTTTCGCTGCTGGTCAGAAACTTCATCGCACATTGATTTGTTTGTCTCGCAGAGAATTTCATGGAAGATTTTTCCTTCAAGAAAATTTGGCTGCTCCATCATTTCTGAAAGAAGATATTTTTTGTCGAGTCCTTCAAGATTTTGCAAAAGTTTTTGATAATAATTTTTTTTGCGAAGATAATTCCAGAGTTCAGCCAACGACAGGGAAATACATTCTGTGACTGAAACAATTACAGCCGCCTCAAGCGAAATGTGGAATGCAAAAAGAACTGCAAGCTCCATAGCAAGGGAGACTACAAAAATAAAATACACAGGGAACCTGTCTTTTATGTACTCAGTAATTTTCATTTTAAAACGTAGCCCAATTTTTTACGAGTTTCTATTGCGTCCTCGAATCCCAGTTCCGAAAGTTTTCCACGCAGCCTGCTGATGTTGACCGAAAGTGTATTGTCGCCAACAAATTCCTGTTTGTCCCATAATGCGGTCATAAGCTCATCGCGCGTGACAATTTCTCCAATGCGGTCAAGAAGGGTCTGGAAAATTATCATCTCATTTTTTGTCAGGACAAGCTCCCGTCCTTCAAGAGAAAGAGTTCCCCTTGTTGTGCACACTTCCGCGTTATGGTACATCTGTTTTGAGCTGTTTTTTGATGAACGCTTTAGCACTGCGGAAATCCGAAGAAGAAGAATTGTTGCCCTGTATGGCTTTGTGATAAAATCGTCGGCACCGTAGCCCATAGAAAGAATCTCGTCGATTTCATTTGTTCTGCTTGTGAGCATGATTACCGGGATGTCGCTTTTTTTTCGTAAGTCCCGCAAAATTGTTTCACCATCCTGCACAGGAAGATTTATGTCGAGCAAAACAAGGTCCGCGTTTGTCTTTTCCATCAGCGCGGAAACATTTTGAAAGTCTTCGACAAGAATGGTTTCGTAGCCCGCATTTTTTAACAGGACAGAAAGTTCGTCGCGAAGACTTCTGTCATCCTCGACAATTAAAATTTTTTTTGCTGATGGATTTCCTGCTTTGTAACTGTCGCCCATATTAAAAACCTGCTATTTTTCTTACCGCCAATATCGCAAGCGGGAGATACATGAAAAAAAGATTGAGACGCTGCCAGAGGCCTTCGTTTGAAATAAGCGTCCCCGAAAATTTTTCTTTGTCTGACATTACAAAAAGTGCGAAGAAAACAAGGGATGAGGCAAAACAAAACATGCACACGGCTCCGAAAATATTTTCACCGCATCTGAACGAAAGGATTGCGACAAGCAGAGGGACAAAGAGAAAAAGTGTGAAGCCCAAGGCCGAACCTGCTCCATGGATTTTTGACGAGGTGGTGGAAATCGTCTTTGATTCGTTCACGCTGAAAAAGCATGTAAAAATGCACGAGCCTATTGCAAAAATTGCTATAAAAACAATTGTTGTGGTTGTGAGGATTGCAGAAACAGAATGGTAGTTTTTATAAAGGGCGGGGAGCGCAGACAAAAACAAAAGTCCTTCAATCAGCATCCAGATATTGAACGGAATGCGTACTGGACTTTTGGGGTTTCCCAATGCACTGATTGACATTTTCATGTTGCTGTATTCTTTGTAAAAAAAAGAAAGCAGATATGAAAAAACAAAATCTCCCGCCATGGCACAAAGCAGTGTGAACCATCCCGCAAAAAAAATTATTTCCATTTTTATTCTCTCACGTCAAATATTATTTCTGGTTTTATGTAAGAGCGGAAAACATGCTCCAGTGTGGAAAGGTCCAGAACATTCAGCATAAAATCTTCCATTGCGGATGCGGAAGAATGCATGTTCATTGGCCTTCCCATGCCGATGTAGACGAGATACGGCTTTCCGTCTTTTTCTACAATATTGAATCCCCAGATTACCTCTGGCATTTTGAGGATTTCTTTTTCATTTTCAAAAACCGTTATGCTAAAATTGGATGTCATTCTTGCAACTGATGTGTGGTAAAGTTTTGCGACAATTTTTATGTTGCCAGTTTCTCGTTCAATAAGAGACGGGTGGTCGTCCTCAATTCCCATGAACGAATAATCGAAGGCGGCCATCCTTTCTATTATGTCGGGTGAAATCCATTCGCTTTCTTCGTCTCTTAGATTGTAAATATATTGCGCTTCGGCTGTTGAGCCGTTTATCCATTCCTTGTTTTTGAGCGAGAGAAGCTTGTAGGCGACAAGACGTTTGTTGTCAAAGTTCCGCAGCTCTTCCAAAAAAAATGTCTGCCCGGTGATTGGGTTTTGGATTGGGTAGACAAGACCGCACTCACCACGCGAGCCATCTGCTGAAAAATATATGGACCATTTTTTTGTCTTGCTGTTGAACCTGAAAATCCGAAGATGGGGAAATTTTCCGCTTCCCTCAAGCTGCATCATCGCAAGGAGACGGTCCTTGATTCCATCAAGAAAAACTTCCGTGCAGTATAGGTTCTCCTTTTTTGTGTAATACATAAAGACCGGGGAGAAATCTTCCTTTTCATCGTGGGGCGCGTCGATGGTGTCGTAGTTCAATTCGCGCGCGTAGTCTCTGTATGTTGTGTATTTGTTGTTTTTGACCCATGCCGCCCAGTACAATACATTCTGCACTCTGGATTTTTTTGAATTGGAAGCACTGGCAGTAAAAATTGTGAGCAGCGCAAAAAGCATTGCAAACAGTTTTGTACGCGTTTTCATTTTAACAATTCCTCTTTGAGTTTTCATTTTTGTTAACATATTCAATAAACTCAGGAGTTTTTGACCAATACTTTATTCCCCAGTTTTCAAAATTCCATTCTTCCATATAGTCGTTACATTCAAAATCAATGTAGTACAAATCGGAACCCTGCACAATAAAATTTGTCGGGAAATAATCGATGTTTGTGTTTGCCGGATATAGAAGGGCGCACATTTCTTTTACCTGCGAAATATATTCGTCCTTCATTTTGTCGTTCAGCACAAGGTCAAAAATTGTTTCGCCTTCGATGTATTCTTTTAAAATGCGTTCATTTTCTATATCGACATCAAGCATCTGTGGAATTCTGATTCCAATTTTTTTTAGACGCTCATAGTCGCGACATTCCGCATCAATTTTATTTCCGAACGTGTAGTAGTCGCAAGGCTCGTGGTGAATCTGCTTCAGCACAAACTGTTTTCCGTCACGCTCCGCAAGATATGAATATCCGCCCTTTCCTTTTCCTAGAAGCCTGATGATTTTGTAATTCGTTCCATTCACGCTGATGTCTTCCATTTTACGCGCCTCACATTTTCTGTATGTGTTTGTTTTTAATCATACCATGAATCAAAGAAAAATTACAGGGCCGCCTCATTTTTTTGTGGCTTGATTCGTGATAAATTTTTATGTAATATAAATAGCATTTACGCATCTGGAGAATGTAAAAAAATGATTGAGATAAAAAATCTTACGAAAGAGTTCAAGACTGCTGTTCGGCAGGAAGGTGTGCTTGGAATGTTCAGGACTCTTTTTTCTGCAAAATATGAAACAAAGACTGCGGTAAATAATATCTCGCTGAAAATAAATGACGGGGAGATGGTCGGATATATCGGTTCGAACGGTGCGGGAAAATCCACGACCATAAAAATGATGTGCGGCATTCTTACTCCGACAAGCGGCACGATAGAAATTGACGGGGTGGAGCCTTATAAAAAAAGAAAGTCCGTTGCGTCAAAAATCGGTGTCGTGTTCGGACAAAAAACTCAGCTGTGGTGGGACATTCCGCTTGTTGAATCTTTCAAGGTTTTAAAAGAAATCTACAGGATAAATGACGGCGACTATAAGGAGAGACTTGATTTTCTTTACGATGTTTTGGGAATCGGGGATTTCGTGCATCATCCGGTGCGTACTTTGAGCCTTGGTCAGAGAATGCGTGCCGATCTTGCCGCTGCATGGCTTCACAATCCGGAAATACTTTTTCTGGATGAGCCGACAATCGGACTGGATGTTTTGGTCAAGGAAAAAATCCGCAGTGCAATCAAGATGATGAATGAAAAATACAACACGACCGTAATCCTTACGACGCACGACATGCAGGACATTGAGGATCTGTGCAGGAGAATCATAATAATCGACGAGGGTAACATCATATACGACGGAACCCTGGAAAATGTAAAATACCGCTTCGGTGATTTGAGGACCCTGACCGTAAGTCTGCGCGATAAAAAAACGGATTCGGAGCTTTGCGATTATGACGGCAGATTAAAATTTTCAAGGGATGAGGAAAACGAAAAAAAACTCATAATCAAATTCAATGCGCAGGAAATAAATCTGGAGACCGTGGTCAATTATGTTTTCAATCAGCTCGGTGCCACGGACATGAAGGTTGAAGAAATCGGAATTGAGGATGTGGTGAAAAAACTTTTGTAGGAAATCGATATGCTTAAAAAATATAAACCTTTTTTCAAGGCCGGTGCCATGGGCCAGATGGCATACAAATTCAATATACTCAGCTGGTTTGTGATTTCCATTCTTGAATGGACCTGTCTGATATTCCTTTGGTTTTCCGTCTACAGGGCAAGCGAGGGTGGAATGGATTCCGTGATAAACGGTTTTTCTTTCAAGGAAATGATTGTCTACACGGTTTTCATAAACATAATTACTTTTGCGGTTTTTGTGAACGAAACTTTCAGGCAGATAGCGGACGAAATAAAAGACGGAACGATTGCGATTTCTTTTATCCGCCCGATTTCATACCGCGGTCGCTTTGTCGCTCAGAATCTTGGAACGGTGACGATGAATTTTTTAATTCTTGCATTGCCGTCGATAGCCGTGAGCATGTTCGTGTTTATAAAAATCGGTTTTCTGTCGTACCCCGGTTTCTGGGTTTTAGCGAGGAGCATCGTCTTTTTTCTTCTGACGATTTTTTTTGCGGTGCTCGTCAATGATTCAATCAGCTACATTTTGGGAATCCTCTGTTTTTATACGACACAGGCATGGGGCATTAACCAGATGCGCGAAGTCATCGTGAGTTTTCTTGCAGGCGTTTTGATTCCGGTTTCCTTTTTCCCCGGAGTGTTCAAGAATGTAGTGAACGCATTGCCGTTTGCGGGTCTTGCACAGAATCCTGTTTTGATTTTGCAGGGAAAAACAAGTCTCGACGAGTCTGCGATTATGCTTGGAAAAAATGTTCTGTGGCTTGTCGTCTTTGAATTTTTCGGATGGCTTTTGTTCAGGGCCGCAAGTAAAAAAGTGACCGTGCAGGGAGGCTAGAATGAATTATCTGCGTCTTTATTGGGTTTTTCTTAAACGCTCGTTTGTCGCGAACATGGAATTCAAGGTTGATTTTTTTATCGGCGTTGCGGGATTTTTCGTGCAGAACCTTGCGTACATCTTTACGATTTTTTTTATCGTGAATTCAATTCCGAGCCTCAACGGATGGAACATGTACCAGATGGGATTCCTTTATGGATTTACGCTCATGCCGATTGCTGTGGACCATCTTTTTACCGACGAGCTTTGGAGGATTGCATATTTCCGTGTGGCGCGCGGAGATGTTGACTGTTATTTTTTGCGTCCCGTGAGCGTCCTGTTTCAGATTATTGCGGAGCGTTTTCAGCCGGACGCATTGGGAGAGCTTGTCCTTGGAATCGTGATGATGGCAATATGCGGCTCAAAGTGCGGTATTGTCTGGAGCTGGGAATTCGTTTTGCTTTTTATTGTCGCGACATTTTGCGGTGCCGTCTGCATTACTTCAATCAAAATCTTCGGTGCAAGCTTTGCGTGGGTTTTCAAACGTTCGGGCTACATCATCCAGATTCTTTACAACTTCCGACAGTATGCGCGCTATCCGCTTTCGATTTTTCCGAAGGTAATCCGTTACATGCTGACTTTTGTCCTTCCGTTCGGACTTATAAGTTCGCTTCCGGTGGAGACATTGTTTTTCAACAACCACGGCGCACTTTTTTTGAGCCTGAAGATTTTTTTGATGAGCGCAGCCCAGCTGACTTTTGCCCTGATAGTTTGGAGGATAAACATTTCAAAATACGAGAGCACCGGTTCGTGATTGTTTTTAGGGGTAACTCTGATTTTTATACCGCAACATTTTTCATCCAGCGTCTGCTTTTTAAAAGCCACACGCTTATTGCAAGACGGACATATTCTTCAAGCGAAAGTGCGAAGTACACCCACCAGATTGGAAACTTGAATACGTATGCGGAAATGAAACCGAACGGAACTCCGCAGCCCCATGTCCCGATGATGTTCACCAACGTCATGAACTTTGTCTGTCCTCCAGCCTGCAGGACTCCACCGCCGACAACCATGTTGAAGACTTTTGCCGTAAACACAGCCGAAAATGCCGCAAGAATTTTTATTGTGCCTGTCCGTGTTTCTGGAGCGACATTGAACAGTCGGACATAGAGCGGACTTATCAGGCAGACGAAAACCCCGATTATGATTCCTGCTGTGACGGTAAGCCTGACAAAACCAAGTGCCTCACCGTATGCCTTTTTTTCATCCCCTGCACCGAGCGAATTTCCCACTATGATTCCTGCTGCTGATGCGACTCCGCTAAGAGAACCGATTGCTATACCCTGGATGGGGTACATGAGAGTCATGGCTGCACAAGGTTCTGTTCCAAGGTGTCCGTAGATTATTGCATAGACATTTTCACCAAGGGACCAGAGTGCTTCGCCCACCAGAATCGGAGCAAGAATTGAGGATACGTTTTTGATGAATGTCTTTGAAAAAGAAAATGTCGGATGCAAAAACAGGTTCTGCTTTTTCTTTTCCCGCAAGAAAAGGACTGTCACAATCAGCATTTCAAAAATCTGTGAAAGCACGGTTGCAATGGCCGCACCCGATTCTTCCAGTCGCGGAAAAATCCACACACCGTTAATCAAAAGCCAGTTCATCAATGTGTTGATGGCGATGGACACAATTCCAGCGATTGCGGGAAGTTTTGCTTTCTGCATGTTTCTTAACAGCGTCGAGATGAACATCGTTATTACGGACGGAAGGTATCCTGCGGTTCTTATTTTAAGATAGGTTGCCGCCTTGGAGATTGTCTCTCCCTCATCAGCGTAGAGGCTCATAATCTGGTTAGGGATGAAAAAAGATAGGATTGAAAAAATCAGCACGAACAGAAGTGAAAAATAAAACGGCAGATAGAAACTGTCACGCACGCCCTTTTCGTTTTTTGCTCCATAGTACTGGCTTATGAGGATTCCTGATGCCGAGACAATTGCCGCGACCAGGACGCTTAATATCGAGGTGAACTTTCCCGCAAGACCGATTCCTGCAATGCACGCACTTCCGAGTGAGCCAATCATAATCTGGTCAATGAGGTTGAGGGACGACTGCATCAGTGCCTGTATCGTGACGGGCAGGGCGATATGTAAAAGTTTCTGTTTAAATTCTTTGTCCATGCTGATACAATACTATTAATCATAGCTAAAATCTTGCAGAATTCTATTGATTTTATGACACAATCCTACTGTAAATGGAGGGCGATATGCCTAACCGCGAGTCGCTGCACGAAACGAACAGCCATGGAAAAAAGACATTTCCATACGTCGTCTACCATGCCAGAATCCCTGAATGGCTTTTGGGGTTCCCGCTTCACTGGCACGATGAGTTTGAGATTATTTTTGTGATGGGAGGGAGCGCGGTTTTTACGGTTGACGGAAGGAGAATGTGCGCAAGGAAAAACGACATGGTTCTGGTTCCTTCAGGGGCTGTCCATTCGATTGAGCGTGACGGAGACAGGTGCTGCGAATATTTTAACATACTTTTTTCGTTTTCGCTTCTGGAGGAAAATCCTGATTCGCACTGCGCAAGAAAGTATTTTTCTTTTTTTCAGGACACGGTATTTTTCAGGGAGCTGTTTTTGAAATCGACCATGCCTCTGAGCAAAAAGATTCAGCCCCTCATAAAGGATTTGATTGACCACAGAAAACAAAATTATTCGGACTACGAGCTTATGGTTAAGGGAAGGCTCTTTGAGATTCTGCACTGGATTTTTGACGGAAACATCGTAAAGGATTCGTCGAACGTTCCGGGGAGGCAAAACAAAAACAATTCCGAGCGGATTAAAAAAATCGTTTCGTACACGAGGGAACATTTTTCGGAGCGGATTACAATCGGGATGGCGGCTTCGGTCTGTTCACTTTCGGAAAGCCGCTTCATGAATTTTTTCCGCGAGCAGACGGGGATGAGTTACATCCGGTATTTGAATGACTTCAGGCTTGAGTCGGGCGCGGAGGAACTTCTTTCGGAAAAAAAGCCCGTGACTGAAATTGCCTTGGACAACGGATTTGAGAACATTTCGTATTTTATCCGCGCGTTCAAAAAAAAGTTCGGTGTCACGCCGCTTGAATATAGGTCATCAAATCCGCATGACAGGCGATGAGTTGACGGAATCACCAAGACTGCGACTCGAATAAAGACTCCGGGATTTTTACTTGCAAATATGGAATTCCTCTTATAAAATATTAGACATGGATAGTGAAGCAGAAGAAGTTTACAAGCGATTGCAGGTCATGTATGAAATCATGCAGCAGAGTGGGGACTGTCAGGATTTGGAGAACGCTATATTCGAATACGAGGACTGCGTTACTCCGGAGGATTATGCCGCGTGGAAGGAGAAGTACGCTTTCTTCCTGTAGGGGGAGACTGGGAGTCCTTTGGGCGTTGCGGGCATTAACTTCTGTTACCGGCGGAGTGTAGCGACGACCGGCAGTTTTAATGGGAATTATCCCGCAGAAGGGGTAGCGAAAGACCGCTCGCGGGCTGTAGCGAGGGGAAGACTTTCCCCTCAAAAATATGAGATGGAGCCAGAAATTGCTTTTGCAATTTCTGGGTAGTGAGGGACGCAAGGCCCGAACGTAGGGAAGACTTTCCCAAAAAAATATGAGGTGTTGCCAGAAATTGCTTTTGCAATTTCTGGGTAGTGAGGGACACAAGGCCCGAACGTAGGGGAGACTTCCCCCACAAAAATATTCGCAGGGGCCAGAAATTGACAGTGGCAATTTCTGGGTAGTGAGGGACTTAAGGCCCGAACGTAGAGACTTTCCCCTCAATTGTTTTTGTTTTCTTCAATAGAATTCCGTTGAAATTTTCCTGTTTTTATTTCATACTGTGCTTATGGAAACTAGAAACATTTTTGAAAACATTTCGTGTATCGACCACAGATACTCGCTGTCGGAAGCCCCGGTTTTTGAGGGACTTTCAAAATATATTTCGGAAGAGGCGTCCGTCCGTTCCCACGCTAAATGTGAGGCGGCTCTGGTCAAGGCCCATCTGAAGCTCCGTGGAAAACTTACGGATGAGATTGCCGCTAAACTTGATTCGGTCGCGGAGAACATTGATCCCGAAGAAGTCTACAAAGAGGAAGAGAAGACCAAGCACAATATCCGCGCCCTTGTCAACGTGATGAAGACAAAGGTTGACTCTGAGATTGGTCCGCTGATTCACCTTGGGGCGACTTCGGTTGACATTCTGGATACAGGTTTGAGCTGCCGTATGCGCGATGTGACCCAGAACGTTGTTTTGCCGGAGCTCAGGCGGCTTGAAAAATATCTTTGCGAGATTGCGGAAAGGGAGTGCGCTACCCCTCAGGTTGGAAGGACCCATGGCCAGCATGCGGTTCCAATCACCTTTGGATGGGAGGTCGCGGAATTTGTTGCCCGCCTTGGAAAATCAATTCTCCGCATCGAAGAGCTTTCTAATGACCTGGTGGGAAAGCTGGCCGGCCCTGTCGGAAGCTACAACGGCC
>DGGQ01000091.1 GCA_002392275.1 Treponema sp. UBA3870 | reverse complement strand
TCATAAAGCCGTGAGAACCTGCAACGACACCCGGCACAGGTTTTCAGTCCTCCGACCCGCCCTGCTCGTTTTTCGCAATCTTTTCGGCACGGTCCTTCGCGCTCTGTATTGCCTGCTGCTTCAATTTTTCCGCCGCCCTGGATTCCTCAAGCTCCTTTCCCGCTGTAACAAACATCCTGTGGAGCATCTCCTCCGTCTTGTTGCTTATAAGCTGGTAAACCTTTTCGGACACCTTGATAAAATTGTCCCCATCCAGTCCAAGCGAACCGTCGTTCTTGTTGAACACAAAAACATTCAGCACACCATCCTCGCCAAGCTCCCGCTGAATCAGAAGCACCGCGTTTGTCTGGATATGCACACCGTCAATCACCAGCATCATGCCCTGGACCCTGCTGTACAGAGGAAGCTCCCCCTCGTAGAACATGCACGAAAAATGGTTCAAACTTATGTCGCAGATTTTGCCCCGGAAATACCGTCCGTCCTTCTCAAAAGAAACCTCGCTCGCACCCGAACAGACCGCGCGTATAGTCTTTCTTCTGCCCTGAGCCTGATTCGCCTTCATCACGCTGTCAATCAGAGGGAAATTTTTTTCTGCTGGAAGTCCAGACCAATGCACCCGCACTGTATGCCCACATCAAAAAGATAGAATTTCTCCAGCTTCTTGCGCTCCTCCTCGCTTCTGGATTTTGCGTACAGCACCCCTAGCAGGGCATTCTCGCCATGAGTTCTCTGGAGGTTGTAAATAAATTTCTGCCACTCAATTCCTTCAATCTTCGCGTCCACATAGAAGAAAAAAATCGACCGGGGAAACATGCTGATAATCTGCTCAATCTTCCGGTCCATCGGGCAATAGCGGTCGTCGTTTATGATATACGCCTCGTAGCCGTGTGTCATGTATTCTTCCATGAATGTTTCTGGAAAAAGTGTCAAATCGGGAGCAATAAAAAAGGTTTTTCTTCCGACAACCGAGCTGTCATCCAAGTCCATAAAAATTTATTCCTCCCACAAAAAGCGTCCATCAACAATTCTATGTCCCATTTTGCCATTTGTCAAAGAAAATCTGGAGAAATTGGACAAAAATAATATACCCCCCCCGTACAATTATAAACGCGTGACCCATACTGAGCACCAATCAAATACCCATCTTTCAATTCAATTTCCGGCAACAACCCATATTTTTGAGGGGAAAGTCTTCCCCTCGCTACAGCCCGCGCGCGGTCTTCCGCTACCCCTTCTGCGGGATAAAACCCATTTTCCCGGCTGCCGCGCACCCTCTTTCATGCCCGCAACGCCCAAAAACTCCAAGAGCAAGCGACAGCTTGCGACCAATGCCCATTCAACATGAGTTTTTGTGTTTTTTTGCAAAGAAAAAAAATTTGCCTTTCGGACAGCTTTTTTACTATATTTTTATGGAAAAACACAGGCATTTCCAGAAAATCATTGAGAATGAGGTTTCAGAGATGCCCATCATACAATAGACCAAATGTTTTAGAGGCAAAAAAAATGGCAAAGTATCAGTTCCAGACGGAAGTAAACCAGCTTTTGAAGCTGATTATCCACTCAATGTATTCCAACAAGGACATCTTCCTCAGGGAGATTGTTTCCAACGCATCGGACGCGCTTGACAAACTCAAATATCTAACGGTCAGCGACGACAAATTCAAGGCGCTTACTTTCAATCCAAGAATCGACATCACTTTTGACGACACAAAACAGATTCTGACGGTACAGGACTGCGGAATCGGTATGGACGACAAGGATTTGACCGACAACCTTGGTACAATCGCACGTTCGGGAACAAAGGCGTTCATCGAAAAACTTTCAGCAAGCGGAAATGCGAATTCAGACCTGATTGGACAGTTCGGTGTGGGATTCTACAGCGCGTTCATGGCGGCAAGCAGGATTGACGTTTACACAAGAAAGGCCGGCGGCGACGGAAAGGCATGGCACTGGACAAGCGACGGAACGAATGCCTATGAAATCGACGAGCTTGACACCGCATCCGATGTTGCAAAGCTCTACGGATTTGACAAGGCGGAAACGGTCGGTTCAGCAATCGAAATCCACCTGAACGACGACAGCAAGGACTACGCCTCCAGATGGAAGATTGACGAGCTGATTAAAAAATACTCCAACCACATCGCGTTCCCAATCTACCTGCACTACACCCAGAACAAGTACGACAAAGACGGAAAGGCCGAGGGAACCGAAAACAAGGTTGACCAGGTGAACTCCGCAAGCGCACTCTGGAAGAAAAACAAGAGCGAGCTTAAGCCGGAAGACTACAACGACTTCTACAAGACAATCAGCCACGACGGAACCGATCCACTCATGTACACGCACGTACACGCGGAGGGAACCCAGGAATACACCACCCTCTTCTATGTTCCGCAGGTCGCGCCTTTCGACATGTACCAGGCCGACTACAAGAGCGGAGTTAAGCTCTACGTCAAGCGCGTTTTCATCACCGACGACGACAGGGAACTTTTGCCCGCATACCTACGATTTGTCCGTGGTATAATCGACTCGGAGGATCTTCCGTTGAACGTTAGCCGCGAAATCCTCCAGCAGAACAGGATTCTTGAAACAATCAAGACATCTTCCGTCAAAAAACTTTTGGCCGAATTCAAAAAGCTCGGCGAGGAAGCTGACAAGGCACGTCTTTCAGAAAATCCGACCGACGAAGAGAAAGCCACAATCGAAAAGTGGAACAAGTTCGTGAAGAGCTACAACAGGCCGCTCAAAGAAGGTCTCTACTCCGATTATGCAAACCGCGACGAAATTGCCGACATCATCCGCTTCAAGAGCACTGACGAATCTGGGACAGGCGACGACAAGTGGACAAGTTTCGCTGATTATGTCCAGAGAATGAAGGACGACCAGAAGGCAATCTACTATATAACAGGCACGGACGAAAAGAACCTCCGCGAATCCCCGCTCCTTGAGGCATACAAAAAGAAGGGCTTCGAGGTTCTGATTATGGCCGATGAAATCGACGACATAGTGATTCCGTCATACGGAAAATACAAGGACTTTGAGCTTAAGGCAGTCAACCGTGCGGGAAGTGATGACGAGCTGGGCGTGGACAAGGATGAGGCAAAGAAAAAGGAAGAAGCTTTCAAGCCTGTCCAGGAAAAAATCAAAAAGGCTCTCGGCGACAGGGTAAAGGATGTTGTTTTGAGCAAGCGTCTTTCCGACAGCCCGGCATGTGTCGTGATTGATGAAAACGATCCGTCACTCCAGATGGAGCGCATGATGAAGGCAATGGGACAGGGCAACACAAGCTTCGTGAAACCGATTCTTGAAATCAACGGAGACCACCCGCTTGTCAAAAAACTTGAGGGCGACGTAGCGGAGGAAACCGTCAACCAGATTAGCGAAGTCCTTCTTGACCAGTCGCTTTTGATCGACGGCGCGGAACTCAAAGACCCGAACGAATTCGTAAAGGCAATCAACGCGCTTCTGACAAAATAAACCACACAAAGGGGCTGTCCAAAAGTGGATGGTCCCTTTTTTATCATTTGCATGTCGTTGACCTTCAAATATTCGCCGTGGTAAAATGTGGCATGATTTTTTTTAACAAGTTTACAGGCAAGGCCCTTGACAAAAAGTTTCCGGCTCACATAATTTCTCACGAATCACGAATCACTTTTATATCCTGCATATTGATTTCCGCAGCATTTATTTCGTGCGACAATTTTTTTAATGGAAAAAAAACTTAGGGACCAGATAGAAAACGAAGTCAATTACGCCAACTCACCCTACTATACAATCCGGGTGGAGAACAAAAACAACCGGGGGACTGTCGTAAAACCTGCGTCCGGGGAAACGAACAAAAAAGTCAGCGATGTTTTTGACATAAAATTCGACACAAACAACGCGCACGAGTTTTTACGCTGGGAAGCTGACTCCTCCGAACTGCCCGCAAACGAAAGCATTTACGACTACATCTCATTCGAGGACACATCGCTTTCCGAAACAAAAGTCACATTCAAAAAGGCACTCAATAAAATCATCATACGTCCTGTCGTAACGGCCCGTCCCCAAATCATCTCGTGGACACCGATTCTTTCTGAGAATTTCACGCGCAAGGACACGACCATCCAGGCCATATTTGATCACGAGATGGATAAATCTTCCATATACTACAGCGACGATGAGATTGCCGATTTGGAAAATCTTCCGGTCACAAGGCTTCTTACAACAACTGATGGCGGGGTGGAGCGAACTTACGGCTACGAGAAGGACGGGGAGATTTTTTACAAGGGCATCTCAATCATCAACAACAAGACGAAGGAAAATCTGAACGCATATTTCAAGGCCCCGGTTTTTGAGAGCCCGACCACGCTTTCCCTTGCCACGATAGATGACAAGCACAATCTCTTTGACGACTACACACAGGTTCTTGTGACGCTGGACCAAAATTTTTGCTACATCGCGCAGCTTGACGAGACAAGGACAAAACCAGTCGTAATGTCGGAAAGCAAAAAATGGATTTACCAGGTGAACGACGCGATTGACAATGTGCCACCGGAACTCAGGGCAATTTCTGTCGCCACAACGGCGGACACAATTTCGCCATCACGTACTGAACCCAGCCTGACTGCAGAAGGAATACAGTCCCTAAAACTTCCAAGCGACAACAAGCTGCGTCTGAACGTCACATGAAGTAAAAGGGAAGAATCCCAACGGACTTGACATATACGACATGACGGGAAACGTTGGAGAATTGTGCTGGGACTGGGGACTTAAGATTACAGTTGACACACCTGTCTGGGGACCGAATGAGCCGGGTTATATAAATGGCAACATAAATCTCAGGCGTATTGCGAGAGGCGGCAGTTGGAGCAATTCTGAGCGAGAAGTTTATAATCGTCATCATAGTTACGGCAGCGTTTCCTCGACCAGATGGAGAGACCAGGGCTTCCGTGTGGTGCGAAACTGGTAATGGAATAATTTTCAACTTTTAAACACAAATTCCATTTTTTGTTATATACTTTTTGTCAGAGGAGGTGTTTTATGTATGCAAGTCCAACAACAAAACAAGAGGTGATTCAATATCTTGACGAAATGAATGAAGAAAATACCGTCCGTGTACTTTTGTATGTAAAAGCTCTGGCAGAAAAGAAAAAATCTCCTTACGGAAAATTTAGAACCGCAGAAGAGTATGAAAACGCCAAGAAACTTTGGAACGAGTTTGAGTCTCTATGCCAACCTTCAAGTCTGTCCGAGAACTATGACTATAGAAAAGATATGCACGAAGCCCATTGGAGAAAGTATGAAAGTCTTAGTTGACACAAACATTCTCCTTGACTGTCTTTTGCAGCGTCCGAATCTCTATGATAGTTCAAAGCTGGTAGTTCAGCACTGTCTGTTTACCGTGCAAGGATATATCGCGGCACATGCCTTTTCTGATATGTTTTATGTTCTCCATGAGAGGGAAAACAGATCTTTGGAGTATTGCCGGAATACATTCATAAAATTATGCCAGACTTTTGAAATCTCGAACGTGGATAAGCAGCGGATTATTGATGCTTCCAACAATTTGAAATTCAATGATTTTGAAGATGCCTTGCAGGATTCTTGCGCACTCTACTCCGATGTTGACTACATAATCACAAGAAATGTCGATGATTTTAAAAATTCTTCCGTTCCCATTTTACGGCCAGAAGAGTTTATCAACATGATAAAAGAGCGGTAGCAAAAAAAATTAGGACTATTCTTGAATAGGTTCGTAGAAAAATCATTGCATGACGAAATCAATTCAATGCACTTGGCTTTTTAGGGATGTCCATCCACAA
>DGGQ01000094.1 GCA_002392275.1 Treponema sp. UBA3870 | reverse complement strand
ACTTACGGACGGAGCGACAAAACTTGTTTCCATGAATCTTTTGGGACTTGAAAGCAAAGCCGCCGCCGCAAATGCAGAAGCCGCCGCAGAAACAAATGCATCAGCAAAAGCCGCAAAACAACAGGCCGCCATCGCAGCAGACAAAGCCTATCTTGAGTACCTTACTTACGCAAACGAGCTTTCATCAAATCCGCAATCCCTCTTCCCGGATCTTATGAACCTGAAGTACAGCCAGTACGGTGCAAGAGTCCTTGGAACAGTCGGCACATTTGATTTCGGCGCGAGCTATTACTACGGTTGGTACAAACAGCCTTCCGTAAATTATTCAAACTATATAGAAAGCATTAACGGAATGAAGGCAAACATTGCAGCTAATCCAACAACATTGGGAGCCGCATATATGGGATTGCTTGCACAGGGCAAATCACAGTCCGAGGCACTTCAGTCTCTCGCGGTTGCAAATGGATGGCAGTTTGCGCTTCCGACTCTTGACTATGATAGAAAGCAAACGTTCGGTTTAGAGGGAGCTACAGTACTCTGGCACTTCAACGTGCGCGGTGAGTTTGCCTACAATCTTACGGATGATGTGGACGGAACCGACCCGTGGGTGCACAACAACTCCATTGCATGGCTCGGCGGATTCGACATCGACCTTCCTTTCTGGAACGCGAACCTTAATGTGCAGGAGACAGGTACATTCATCCTTCACGGAGACGAGTGCGACAAAAATCATGAGCAGTATGCGGAATACAGTGCGGATGACGTCGACTACGCAAAGAACGGATATACCAACAACAAGATTGTCTGCAACTTCACAACGTCTTTCCTGAACGACAAGCTTTGCCCGGAGATTACCGCAATGTACGGCATTGAAAACGGAGATCTCGTGATTCTTCCGACCCTCGCATACAAGCCCGACCAGAATCTGACCCTCACCGCAAAGGGAATGTACATCTGGTGCAAGGACGACGACAGTGAATTCGCCGCATGGAAAAAGAACAGCTTCGTAAGTCTTTCAGCACACTATCAGTTCTAGAAAAAAAACAGTTTGCAAAGAAGGATCAGCGTTAACAAATCCTATTGCAAACTGTTAATCATTATTTTTTTAAGATATTATTTTTCTGGACGCAGGGTTGCGCTTACGTAGTTGTCTGTTTTCAGATACTTGCATGCGGCATCCCTGATTGCTTCGGATGTGATCCATGACGGAACAGAAGTGGTATCGTCTGCCACACTCAGGGGTTTGTCCTGCAGATAGGCCCCGTACAGTATGCGGTCTGCCCACCATTCGTTTGAACGCAGGTTTGTCTCCTTGTTGCGCCTGTATGTTTCCCTTAGAGTCTTGATGTATGAATCGTCAACAAGATTTGCCTGCAGGTCCTGGATGCATTCTACCGCAGCCTGAATGAGCTCCTTGCTCCTGGTCGGGTCACATGAGAATGCGACAGGAACCTACACCGTAAACGGAAACACCGCCACATTGACAGTGGTGACATCAGGAGGAAGTGGAAGCCAGATAATAACAACCTCCGACGGCTGGCAGCACTTTACCATGGTTTCTGGCTCCACTACCGTTACATTTACACGCCAGTAATTAATAATAGACCCCGGCATCAACAAAATGAAACCGGGGTCTTTCCATGTACAGAGGCATGTACCCTTCCGCACGAATAAATTAAGCATGTCAACTATCCACTGTCAATTGTCAACTCTCAATTACCATTCTTGCCCGGGCCTTCCGCTTCATTTTTTTCCATGTCCCACTTCACCTCGACGGTCCTGTGAGCTATGTCGGGAATCCTCAAAAACGTGAGGCAGGAAGCAAGGTGGATTGTGACTCCCCTGTTCCTTGAGACGTAACCCACGATAGGTTCCCCCGGCTGCGGGCAGCAGCACTTTGCGATTGTCACCATGTAGTTCGTGTCCCCGTCAATCTGGACCAGACCGGTGTAGTTGGTCGTAGATTTCTGTCTCTTCCGGCTTTTACCCTCCGCGGCCCGCTGCTGTGCAATCTCCCGTGAATGGATGGCATGGGCAAGGGAATCCGCCTCCTTTTTTGCAAGGGCATCCCTGTCGATGAAGGTCGGGTCGTTCGCCGCAAGCCACGAGTGGATTTTCTGTCTTGCCTTCCCCGTCTTGACCGATTTAAGCTGCGCCTGAGTCGGATGTGCCTGTGGATTCGTGAGGATTTCAACAATCTGCGTGTTCTTCAGCTCGGCGGTAATTGGAATGATTTTTCCGTCAGCCTTTGCCCCGACAATCTTTTCCCCAATCCCGGAATGTATCGCGTACGCAAAATCAATAGCGTTCGCACCAAGGGGAAGCTGCTTGACATCCCCGCGCGGAGTGAACACATAGATGGAATCCCCAAGAAGCTCATCCTTGAGTGTCTGGAAAAATGTGTCATCGTTGACATTCTCCTTCCTAAGCTCCATCAGCTGGTTGATTATGCTCAAATCCTCAGCGCGAACCATGTCCTTGTTGGTCCCCTTCTTGTACAGCCAGTGCGACGCGACTCCATGCTCTGCAATATTGTGCATGTCCTGTGTGCGGATCTGGATTTCGAGAGGCATTCCCTCGCAGATGACCGTCGTGTGCAGGGACTGGTATCCGTTGGCCTTGGGCATGGCGATGTAGTCCTTGAACCTACCCTCCATCGGTTTCCAGAGAGAATGTACGATTCCGACCAGCGTATAACATTCGGCTTCCGTTCCGCAGATTATCCTGAGCGCAAGAAGGTCGAAAAGCTCCCCCGGCTCCTTGTTTCTTTTCCGCATCTTCTGGTAGATTGAATAAAAATGCTTGGCGCGGCTTGCTATCGAAACTGAGATTCCCATTTTTTCCGCCCTCACCTGAATCTTTTTGACGGCGTTCTTAAGATAGTCCTCCCGCTCCCCCTTTTTCAATGCGACAAAAGACTTTATCTGCTGGAAAGCCTTGGGGTGCAGATATTTCAGGGCAAGGTCCTCCATCTCGTTTTTCGCGTCGTTCATACCAAGACGGTCCGCAAGTGGGGCCCAAATCTCCATGACCTCGCTCGCAATCTGTTTCTGTGTCTCGGCGTCCACCGACTTCAGATTTCTCATCCGGTCCAGACGGTCGGCAGTTTTGACAAGAATCACGCGGATGTCGTCAACCATTGCGAAAAGCATTTTACGGATTGCGTCGGACTGCTGCATTGAGGATGACTTGAATTTCAGCGAAGTAATTTTCGATGTCCCCGAGCAGATTTTAGCGACATCATCCCCGAACCTCCGTGCAATTTCATCCATACAGTCCGGGTCAAACTCCTGCAGATTATGGAAAAAAGCCGCACAGATTGATTCCCATCCGAGCCGCCCCTTGGCAAGAGCACATGCCACGCGCATAGGATGCAGATAGTAGGGACTTCCACACGGCCTGTTGATTCCAGAAGTCTTTTCGACAAGCCAGGCCCAGGCCTCGCGAATCTTTTTTTCATCCTCCCCGGAATAGACGCCAAAGAAAGTCTCAAAAAACTTGTCAATCAAAATCTGGGGATTGGTCTCCGTCCTGTTGGTCTCAAAAGTCTCTGTCTGCATGATTCCCTCCCGTAGCAAACGGCTTGAACCATTTTAACAAAATTCCTCCAATTGTGGAAGACAAGCAAATTCCCACAACAAGCAAACTCCCCGGTTTAAATTCAAAAAAATCTATGCTAGAATGTATTTATATGGAAGAAAGCAGATTAAAAAACAGCTTAAAATTTTGTCCGCTCTGTGGCTCCACAAAAATCGATACCATTGGCGGTGGACGAAAGTGGAAATGCCCGGACTGCATGATGGAGCTCTACAACAATGTCGCGGCAGCCGTTGGAGTCCTGATGTCCGACAAAGACGGAAAACTGCTGATGGAAAAACGCGGCAAGGAACCAAGAAAAGGATTTTTCGCTCTGCCCGGTGGATTTGTGGACCCCGACGAGACAGTGGAGGAAGCCGCAAAAAGGGAGTGCCTGGAGGAAATCGGCATTGTCCCGGAAAACCTTTCCTACCTGTGCTCGTACCCAAACAGCTACGACTATGGGTCCTTCACATACAAAACCTGCGACATATTTTTCACCGCAAGCCTGCCCCAGAGTTTTGAAGTTCGCCCGCAAAAATCAGAGGTCGCCGGATTCCAGATGGTAAAAATCGAAACGCCGGACGACATCGAAAACTGCCTGCTCGCATTCGGCTCCGCAAAAAGGGCACTCGCAAAATGGATTGAAACCCGGAGGAAAAAATGAACCCGTACGCCCTGAACCTTGCAATCTGCCTTGGAGGAACCGTCCTGTGGATTTCCACCCTGGCCACCCTCCTCATCCTGATTTCGCGCACAAAAAAAAGCATGGCACAAAAAAACATCGCCGCCGAAAAAGTCACCCCGTCCTACACCATGTCAATAGTCCTCTGCGGAGTTGTATGCGCCCTGCCCTACCTGATTCTGTTCAAGCCCTACATCACAGCCATATTCGAGGGATGCGCCGTAATGGGGACCCTTGCAATCATGCGCGAGAGACTTGAGAAACTAAAAAAGAGCGCCACCGAAAACAAAGAGCAGACGGATGGCAAGGAACAAAAGGAAGTTTAAAACACAAAAAACCCGTTCTCAATCGGACGGGTCTGTTTTCCATAGCTTTCAATGGATAAAAATTAGTTGGTCTTTGGAGCCTCGTTTGTCGGGCGGGCAACCTTAACCTTCTTTGTGACAAAACCGCTGCGCAGACACTGTGTGCAGATGCGGAGAGTCATTGTGGTTCCGTCAATCTCTGTCTTAATCTTCAGAAGATTCGGATACCATACGCGGCGTGTGTGGTGATATGTCTTGCTAACTTTATTTCCATGCATCGGATGTTTTCCGCAGAGGTCACATGTTCTCATTTTCTTACCTACCTTCAAATAAACAGTTCCAAAACTATACAAAATTTCTTGCATAGTGTCAAGGGTCACAGCACTTTCTGGCACATACAACGCAATTTGGGAGGGGAAAGCCTTCCCCTCGCTCCAGCCCGCAGGCGGTCTTCCGCTACCCCTTCTGCGGGATAAATCTCTTTAAAAACGCCGGCCTCCGCTACACTCCGCCCGGAAACCTTTTTCAACCCGCAACTCCCATCAATCCAGAATCCTTAGGCAAACTCTAAAATCTGAAGTTTTTCGAGATTGCCTTTACACTTTTAAATGCAATCAACTTTCCATTAAAAATCTACCCGGCAGAATCCGAAAATCATAAAAAGGGAGGACGGGAATCGTTTTATGAAAAAAATAATAGTAGCATCCACAAACCAGAAGATAATCGACACGGCGGTAAAGGCCAACTCGTTGTTTCCAACATTCTTCAGCTCAATAACAATGGGAGACACGGACGCTGTGGTCTCATACATAAACTACGAGATGCCGGAAATCAAGATACTGGACTACTCATCCTCCGGGATTGACTGCGAAAAAATCATAGAGACAATCCACGCGGACTCATGGCTCCACTATGGCGGAATCATTGCCGTATGCGAAAACCGTGACGAAGTAAAAAAAATGGAGATGGTCAAGGACAACAACATCATCGCCGTCCTAACCGTATCCGACTTTGAGCACAACTTCGGAAGACTACTAAAAATCCTCTACCAGAACCAGAGATTCCTTTTCACACGCGGAATGCAGGACATAATCGGTGGACAGGAGGAGGGCCGCTTCGTATGCAACAACGACCCGATGGACATACGCTTCTACACGAACTTCCTTGTCAACTACCTATACAACACGAACCGCATTTCCCTTGAGGACAGGGACGGTCTGCAGATGACACTGATGGAGCTTTTGACCAATGCCGTTGAGCATGGGAACCTTGACATCAGCTACGAGGAAAAAACCCAGTGGCTTATGAACGGCGGGGACATAATGGAGCTTCTGAAAAAAAAGTCGGAGGACCCGAAGTACAAGGACAGAAAAATCCGAATCTCCTACGCAATCCACGAGAAGGCATCCGCATTCAGAATCGAGGACGACGGTGACGGATTCGACTGGAAGGCCATGCTGGAAAAAAAATCTAGGGAAGCCGAAACACATGGACGCGGAATATCAATCAGCCGCCAGTATGTGAAAAAGCTCGCGTACAACGAAAAGGGCAACCAGGTCACTTTCTCAATCGCAAACAGAATCAACTCGGCGAACTCCATTCCGGGAATCATGAACACGTTCGAGGTAATCAACTACAAGGAAAAGCAGGTGGTCTGCCGTCAGGATGAGATGTCGAACAACCTTTTCTTCATCGTCTCCGGTCAGTTCGGTGTTTTCGTGAACAAAAAATTCAACAGCACGCTCACGCCAAACGACATGTTCATTGGAGAGATGGCATTCCTTTTGAACGACAGGCGCACCGCAACGGTTGTGGCACTTGGAAACGACTGCAAGCTGATCCGGATTCCAAAGACCGCTTTCCTTTCGCTGATTAGAAAAAATCCGCACTACGGAATCTTTTTGAGCAAGATGCTCGCGCAGAGACTGGAGACACAGGCCCAGTTCACATACGCCATCCAGCAAAAACTTTCCGAACTCCAGAGCGAATCAGGCAAAGAGGATTGCGCAGATGTCCCTGAACTGCAATGAGCTTAACCTGATTCTTGGCGAGCTGGATCTGGAGGGTTCCTTCATACAGGAAATAGTCCAGCCCGGCTACGACATGGTTTCATTCAGGACAATTAAAAACGGTTTGCTCTCGAACATAATAATCTGCACGGGGGCAAATGTTTGCAGAATCAACAGGACACAATACAAGGCCCCCAAAAACGACAAGCCTCTCCGCTTCCATGAATTCCTGCGCTCGAACGTTCAGGGCATGAGAATCAATTCGTGCAGGCAGATTGGGCTGGACAGAATCATAAAGATGGACGTGTCCACCTGGCAAAAAAAATATTTTATCTACATACGTCTGTGGTCTGGCGCGGCAAATATCATTGTCACTGACGAGGACGGCATAATCCAGGACTGCATGTACCGCCGCCCGAAAAAAAATGAGACCAGCGGACAGAAGTTTTTTATTGAAGAAAGGGATGCGACCGAAGAAGAAAAATCCGCCGCGCTCGAAAGATTTCCAATCCGAAATTTTGACGGGCTGAAAAAATCGTTCGCCGAAAAAAATCCCGGAACAGATTTCGACAGCCTTGACTTTAACAGAAAGATTGACATCTTCTATACCGAACACGCTTCCGTTCTTTCAAGGGAGTCGCTTCTTTCCCAGGCCGAAAAATGGTACAACGTGAAGCACTCAAAAATGCAGTGCGCGCTGGAAAAACTTGTCGCAAAAAAAAGACAGTTTGAAAACTCAGGAACGCTCAAACACACCGGAGACCTTATACTCGCCTACTCCGCAGAATGGGACGGCGGAACTTCGCTCGATGTTGTTGATTACGACACGAACGAAAAAATCTGCATACGCATGGATCCAAAAAAGAGCGCGCAGGAAAATGCGTCCGAATATTATTCGCAATATAAAAAAGCGTCGTCTGGAATGGAAAGCCTTGAGCACGATATAGAACTTTCACGCCGCGCAATCCAAAATCTTGATGCGGAATACCAGGCGATTTTAAAAGAAAAAAACGTAATCAAAATCGAGCAGATGCTCCGCCACGACACGGCACCTAAACAGAAAAACGAAAAGCCGCACGCGGGACTCCACTATGAAATTGACGGATGGACGATAATCGTCGGTCGCACGGCAAACGAAAACGACGAGCTTCTCCGCCACACGGTCAGGGGACAGGACATGTGGATGCACACAAGGGATTTTGCAGGCGGATATGTTTTCATAAAGGCACGAAGCGGAAAAACGATACCCCTTGAAATACTTCTCTACGCAGGAAATCTTGCGGTCTACCACTCAAAGGCAAGGCAAAACGGACAGGCAGATTTATACTACACCCCGGTAAAGTATCTGAGGCGAGCAAAGAACGGACCCAAGGGTCTTGTAATCCCGACGCAGGAAAAAAATCTTCTGGTACGTCTGGATGAAGAAAAACTCAGGCGGCTTGACGAATACGAAAAATCGCAGGAAGGGATTTAGACTGATTATTAGCCCGAAATTCGACTTTTAATATGCTATTGCCAGTCTAAAATCTAAGTGTGAGTGCGAAAGCAAAAAAGCTGCAATGCTGTAGAA
>DGGQ01000106.1 GCA_002392275.1 Treponema sp. UBA3870 | reverse complement strand
TTACCGCCAGCTTGAAAAACTTGTTTCCGAAGGTGTCGTCCAAAAATATTTTTTGGGGGAACAGACTGCGGCATGTTTTGAATACACTGGCGACGGCTGTAATGCAGGTGAAAAACATTTCCATTTGAAATGCGAAAAATGTGGAAAGCTTGTTCATCTTGAATGTGGCGATTTGAAAGAAGTCTGTTCACATTTGAAACAGGAACATGGATTTTCTCTTGATTCGCTTAGGACTGTTTTTTATGGCGTTTGCAGCGAATGTTCAGACGAAGAAAAAATGAAGGGAGGCAGGTGATGAGCGGAATCAAATTTTCAAAGCACCATTCTCTAATCGCCGGTTTCCTTGTTTTAGTTCTTCTTTCAACATTGTTTTTTGAGACTTTCCATGCTGGACATGATAGCAATCATTGTGAAGATGAAAACTGTCCCATCTGTATGGTCTTGCAGATTGTCCGCTCTTCGTTCCGCTTTTTTGATTTTTCATCTGAATCCATAAAATCCGTTTCGCTTGCCTTTGCTCTGATTTCTGTACTAATTTCTTCTATATATATACTCTCAATCACGCCTATAACCCAAAAAACAAAGCTCACAATTTAGCAATTCCTGTAAATCCGATTTTCAGACCAGTGCGATTGTTTGAAAACATATTTTAGAACATCTCTGAAAACTGAACTTTTTAGAGGTTCTCTTTACAAAAAAATTACAGGAAAAAATAAAATGAAAAAGACTGAGAAAAAACCGGTCATTCTTATCACGGGCTATCTTGGCTCGGGAAAGACGACACTTTTGAATAATCTGCTCCGTCAGGAAAAACGGAGGGTTGCTCTTATTGTCAACGACATGGGAAGCATCAATGTGGACGCGGAGATTCTGAAAAAAAATGGAACGAATGTAACCGAGTGTCCCATGTTTGAGCTTCAGAACGGATGCATCTGCTGTACACTGCGCGACGAGTTCATCCAGCAGATTGAAAAAATCTCTAGACTGGACTCGGTTGAGATTGTGTTTGTTGAGGCATCTGGCATAAGCGATCTGGGAGCTGTTAGCGCAAGTTTTCTTGCATACGAGGAAGACAGTCCAGACACAAATGTTTATTTGACATCGGTTGTTACCGTTGTTGATGCGGACAGAATCTACCGCGAGTTCCTTTCTGATTTAAAAAAGAAGCAGGAAGAAAATGAAAAGATGGGCCAGAACAATCTTACCGACGAGGAAGTTTCCACGCTCATCGTTGACCAGATTGAATTCTGCAATTTCATCGTGTTGAATAAATGCGACCTTCTGAATGAAGAGCAGCTTGCAGAAGTGGAAAAAATTGTTCGCGAATTCCAAAACCGCGCCCCGATTATCCGCAGCGTGAATGGTGAAATCGACATTGAAAAAATCATGACGAAGGAACCGTTCAATTTTGAGCAGATTGATTCGTCCTCTGCAATCCAGAAAGCAATCAACAGTTTGAACGAACCGAACCGAGCCACCCAGGGATGCACTGGTGAATACGGAATATCATCATTTGTGTTTGAGGAAAAGAGGCCGTTCAACCGTGAGCGTTTTATGGATTTTGTGAACAACCGTTACCCGCGTGAACTCATACGCTCGAAGGGTTACATCTGGTTTTCCGATGCGGATGCGGATGTCCAGTTGTTTGAGCAGGCAGGAAGAAATTCTTCTGTGATGGAAGTTTCATACTGGATTGACGCTCTGGTTGATGAACAAAAAAATGCATACCTTGAACAGAATCATGATGTGAAGGAAAACTGGGACGAGGAATTCGGAGATAGAGAGAATCAGATTGTAATAATCGGGAAGGGCTATGACAAAGAAGCAATCCAGGCCGAACTCGAAAAATGCCTTGACGAAAGGGCAATTGCTTAAAACAAGGAGAATGAAATGAGCATTAAGAAATTTTTAATAGGCTGTGCAATGATTTTGGCTGCCAGCGCAACTTTTGCAAAAACAAAAATAGTGACGACAATTTTCCCGGAGTACGATTGGGTAAAACAGATTGTTGGCGACAAGGCCAAGGATGCGGAAATCACCCTGCTGATTGGAAATGGTGTTGATTTGCATTCGTATCAGCCGTCAATCCAGGACATTGCGAAAATTAGCACGGCAGATATTTTCATCTACGTTGGTGGCGAAAGCGACGGATGGGTTGAGGATGCGCTCAAAAATGCAAGGAACAAAAACATGAAGGTAATCAACCTGATGGAAGTTCTAGGCGACAGAGTAAAGGAAGAGGAAGTTGTTGAAGGAATGCAGGAAGAGGACGAGCATGAGCATCATCACGATGAGGATGAAGATGAGCATGAGCATGAACATCATCACCACCATTCAAGCGATGAAGAGGAACTTGAGTATGACGAGCATGTGTGGCTTTCCGTTTGCAATGCAAAAATTCTGTGTGCCGAAATCTGCAATGCACTTTGTGCAAAAGATTCAAAAAATGCCGCGACATACAAAGCGAACTATGCTTCATATTCTGCAAAGCTCGACAAACTGGATTCAGATTTTGCGGCTGCTGTAAGGAATGGAAAAACAAAGACGCTGCTTTTTGGTGACCGATTCCCGTTCCGCTATCTCGTGGATGACTATGGTCTGAAATATTATGCGGCGTTTGTTGGTTGTTCTGCCGAAACTGAGGCGAGTTTTGAGACAATCGTGTTCCTTGCAAAAAAGGTTGACGAGTTTGGACTCAAGAATGTCTGCCAGATTGAAAGCGGAAATGGAAAGATTGCCCGCACGATTATTGAGTCAAGCAAAAACAAAAATGCAAAAATCCTGACTCTTGATTCAATGCAGTCTGTAACCCAGAATGACATCAAAAAAGGTGTGACATATCTCGGAACTATGCAGAAAAATCTTGAAGTGCTGAAAGAAGCGTTGAAGTAAGATATTTCACAAGAATTATTTATAAACGGCAAAAGGCATCTTTTAAAAAGGTGTCTTTTGTCATTGCAAGGAGGCGGCATGAAAATAACAAAAAAAGTAGGCTTGGTACTTATGATTCTACTTGTCTTTACGCAAAGTGGTTTTTGCGCCGGATTTCAAAAAGTAGATGTTGACCTTTCGCGGCTTAGTGGAATCATGGTTTATTCGGAAGTTTATAACATGATGTTTGAGCCAGAAAAATACGCTGGAAAGACAGTGCGCATGAAAGGCATGTTCTATGCTGTCACGGAGGATCGGCCAAGACCTGTGTTTGCTTGCATTGTTCAGGATGCGGCTGCCTGTTGTATGCAGGGACTTGAATTCCGCCTAAAAGGTAATTATAAATATCCAAAGGACTATCCGCCAATTTTTTCGGAAATAACCGTTGTAGGAACTTTCTTTTACGAGAACGACGGATGGTTTGTAAATATCGGATTAAAGGATGCCGTTTTGGAGGCTTGGAAATGATTCTATTAAATTGCGAAAATCTTTGTATCGGCTATGAGGGAAAAGGTGTCGCCAGCGATATAAGTTTTTCCGTGAATCATGGAGATTATCTTTGCGTCATTGGAGAAAATGGAGCGGGAAAATCAACCTTGATAAAAACAATTCTTGAACTGCAAAAACCGCTTTCTGGAAAAATTGAACGGTATTACAAAAAAACAGATCTGGGCTATCTTCCGCAGCAGACAATGGTTCAAAAAGATTTCCCCGCAACCGTAGAAGAGATTGTGCTGTCAGGATTTTTGGGAAAAAAGCTATTTCCTTTTTACAGAAAAAACGAAAAACAGATTGCCCTAAAAAACATGAAACGTTTTGGCATTGATGGTTTTTCTAAAAAAAGTTTTCGGGAACTTTCCGGTGGACAAAAGCAGAGAGTCTTGTTGGCTCGTGCCATGTGTTCTGCGCAAAAACTTCTTGTGCTTGATGAACCTGTTGCGGGGCTGGACCCAAAAATAACGGAAGAGTTATATGAGTTTTCGAAAGACATAAATAAAGAAGGACTCACAATAATTATGATAACGCATGACATGCAGGCAATCAAAAACGCGACCCATATTCTTTCCATTGGCAGCGGACAATTTTTCGGAACAAAAGAAGAATTCTCAAAAACAGAACAAGGAAAACATTTTTTGGGGGAAACAAAATGAGTGATTTATTTGAAACCTTTGCATTATATTTTTCATATCCATTTGTAAGATACGCTCTCATAACTGGAACTCTAATTGCGCTTTGCTCTTCATTGCTCGGTGTTACGCTTGTTTTGAGACGCTTTTCATATATTGGCGACGGACTTTCCCATGTTGCATTCGGTGCAATGGCTTTTGCCGCCGTGTTCGGACTTACGAATAACATGCTGATTGTTCTCCCAATGACCATCGCATGCGCAATCCTTCTTTTGTGCGGTGGAGCAAAACGCAAGATAAAAGGCGATGCAGCAATTGCAATGATTTCAGTGGGAAGCCTTGCGTTGGGGTATCTTTTGATGAACATTTTTAAGCCGTCATCAAATCTTTCGGGGGATGTCTGCACGACACTTTTTGGCTCAACGTCAATCCTTACGCTAAGAAAAACGCAAGTTATTTTGTGCATTGTTTTGAGTATTGCGGTCGTTGTTTTTTTTGTTTTGAGCTACAACAAATTTTTTGCTTTGACATTTGATGAAACATTTGCAAATGCGACCGGAGTGAAGACTAATTTGTATAATTTCCTAATCGCCGTGGTCATTGCCGTTGTGATTGTCCTTGCGATGAATCTTGTCGGCTCCCTTTTGATTTCTGCACTCATAATATTCCCTGCTATGAGCGCGATGCGGATTTTCAAAAGTTTCAAACTAGTGACGATTTCATCCACCGTAATTTCCACCGTATGTGCTGTTTTAGGGATATTGATTTCCATAATTACGGGAACACCTGTAGGTGCAACAATTGTTGCGATAGATATCGTGGTGTTTATTATCTGCTTCGTGATTGGAAAATTTGTAAGGAGATGAGTTCATCTTTAAAAAATTTCATTAAAGGGTAGACATCATAATTACGAGTTAGTATAATCCAACGCAAATAGTTAGTTATAGCTAACAAGAGGTATTTATGATTTCATCCGTATCCCCATATATCGGGAAGTATAAAAAATACACGGTCATTGCATCGATTTTGACAACACTCGGAATCATTGCGAACGTTGTTCCGTATTTCTTTTTGTATCAACTGATTGTTCCGCTAGTCAACCACGAGCTTCCGAGTTTTCATTTTGTGATTGTCCGTGTCGCAGCAATTTTTGTATGTCTTGCGCTCTATGCAATTTTGTACAGCCGTGGACTTGCATTCTCACACATCAGCGCCTACAACACTCTGAAAAATATCCGCGTTTCATTAAAATCAAAATTAGAAAATCAGCCGCTCGGAAACATAAAGGAAATCGGTACCGGACAGATTAAACGTGTTTTTACGGATGACATCGACCAGATTGAAGTTTTGCTTGCACACGCTATTCCGGAAGGCATTGCAAATCTTACCGTTCCGCTCGTTGTAATTCTTGCAATGTTTTTTGTGGACTGGCGGCTCACTCTTTTGACGCTTGCGACAATTCCGCTTGGTGCTTTTGGAATGACCATGATGATGAAGGCCGGCACAAAGTTGATGGGTTCTTATTACGAGTCGGCAAAAAAAATGAACAACACAATCATTGAATATGTGAACGGAATGGAAGCGATAAAAGTTTTCAATAAAGACGGGGACAGCTTCCGTCGTTTTGGAGATGCGGTCCGCGGTTACCGTGATTTTACTCTCGCATGGTACAAGGTGTGCTGGCCGTGGATGGCTGTTTACAATAGCACTCTTCCGTGTCTTGCGCTTTTTACCTTGCCGTTTGGTGGTCTTCTTGTTTTGAGCGGCACAATCGATTTAAGCCAGCTGATTCTCGTTTTGTGCATGTCGTTTGCCGTTGGACCTGCAATTTTACGTGCGCTAAGTTTCGGCGGAAAAATTCCCCAGCTGAATTACAAAATTTCCGAGCTTGAAAAACTGATGAACGGCGAATCAATAAAATCTGGAACCAAAAATTTTGAAGGCAAAAATTATGATGTCGAATTTAAAGATGTGAAGTTTAGTTACAGGAAGGGGGAAGTCTCCCCCACGCTCCAGCCTGCTTTGCAGTCTTCCGCTACCCTCTCTCCTAGGGGTGATACCCCTAAAACCCCGGACACACAAGTTCTACACGGAATCAACTTGAATCTAAAACAAGGCACGACAACGGCTCTCATCGGTGAGTCTGGAAGCGGAAAATCAACGCTCGCAAAACTGCTTGTCCATTTTTATGATCTAGACTCCGGCTCAATTTCAATCGGCGGACAGAATATAACTGACATGTCAATCGAAGCCCTGAACAATCAGATTTCGTATGTCGCGCAGGAACAGTTTCTTTTTAACACAACGCTCTATGAAAACATTTTGATTGGACGGCCGGATGCTACGCGCGAAGAAGTTTTGGATGCAGCCCACCGCGCCCAGTGTGATGAATTTTTGGCACGCTTCCCGAAAGGCATAGACACAAATGCGGGTGACAGCGGAAAACAACTTTCCGGAGGTGAACGTCAGCGCATTTCACTTGCACGTGCAATTTTGAAAAACGCTCCAATCATTGTGCTCGATGAAGCCACAGCCTTTATGGATCCAGAAAACGAAGAAAAAATGAATGCTGCAATCAGTGAGATTGTAAAAGACAAAACGGTAATCGTAATTGCGCACAGACTTTCTTCCATAAAAAATGCGGACAAAATCTGCGTGCTTAAAAAAGGAAATGTGATTGCGGAAGGCCCGCATGACGAGCTTATAAAAACTTGTGAGGAATATCAAAAACTCTGGAACGCTTCTACCGCTGCTGCAAATTGGAGGATTGCATAAAAATGAAAAATAAATCAATGATAAAAATGATGCACAGGCTTGTAAACTCATGTGGAAATTACAAGACCCAGATTCGTGCCGCATACATTCCAGGATTCTTCAAAGGACTTTTTATGAAGGCTCCTCTCATGGTCTGTTTTTTGATTGTCTCTGCTTTTATGGCTGGAACAATCACAAAAAAAATGTGCCTCATTTCAGGTCTTGTGCTTTTGGCGTGCGTGATTTTTCAGGCGGTCTTGCAGAATATTTCGGACAGATTGCAGTCGGCTGCCGGATTCAAAGTTTTTGCGGACAAAAGGATGCAGCTTGGAGACCATTTCCGAAAACTTTCCATGGGATATTTTTCTGATGGAAACATTGGAAAAGTGAGCAGCGTCCTTGCGACCGACATGAATTTTATAGAAGAAAACTGCATGATGGTTCTGGAAGATTTGGTCGGATTTATCATTTCCCAGGGCCTTATGATTTGTTTTATGTTTTATCTTGATTGGCGGCTAGGTCTTGTAAGCGTTGCGGGACTTTTGCTGATTATGCTTTTTGGAAATCTTATGACGAGGATTTCAATTTCACATTCAGTTGCAAAGCAGGAGGCCAGTCAAAAACTTACGGGTGCGGTTTTGGAATTTGCGGAAGGAATCGGAATTATCAAGACCTACAATCTGCTTGGAAAAAAATCAAAAGAAGTGAACAGGGCGTTTGAAGAAAGCTGCGACAAGGCAATCGGTTTTGAAATGGCGTATTCACCATGGTGGGCAAGCTATATGATTGCTTACGGAATCGGTACGGCGGCTGTTTTGTTTGTTTCCTATCTTTTGTGCGCAAACGGAAACATAGGCATTGAGTTTATGATGGGGATGATTTTGTTTCTGTTCGACACTTTTGCGGGAATGAAAGCATATTATGGAAATGCTGCGCGTCTCACGGTGACGGATGCATGTCTTGACCGAATTGAAAGTGTTTTTGATGAAGCGGAAATCAGTAACGACGGAACGGAAACTTTGCCTAAGGCTGGAGAAACTGATTCAGAACCTGAAATCTCATATCAGAATGTCAGCTTTTCTTACGGTGAAAAATCTGCACTGCATGACATTTCGTTTGATGTTCATCGCGGACAGATGATTGCACTTGTCGGACCAAGTGGCGGAGGAAAATCAACTATTGCAAATCTTCTTGCACGGTTTTGGGACGTAAAAGACGGAAGCATAAAAATCCGCGGAAAAGATATACGCAATGTTCCTGTCGCAAATCTTATGGACAACATCAGCATGGTGTTCCAGCGAGTCTATCTTTTTCAGGACACAATCTTCAACAACATAGCAATGGGAAAAACGGATGCAACCCGTGAAGAAGTAATTGAAGTTGCAAAAAAAGCAAGATGCTACGATTTTATCATGCAGCTTCCAAATGGATTAGACACGGTGATTGGTGAGGGCGGCGCAAGTTTGAGCGGAGGAGAACAGCAGCGGATTTCCATTGCGCGTTGTATGCTGAAAGATGCCCCGATTGTAATTCTGGACGAAGCCACCGCAAGTGTTGATGCCGACAACGAACATTTTATTCAGGAAGCCATCTCCGAACTGTGCCATGGAAAAACGCTTATCGTGATTGCCCACCGTCTGAATACAATCCGAAATGCCGACAATATTTTGCTTATAAAAAATGGCTCGATTGCAGAACAGGGAAAACACGATGAACTTATGAAACAAGGCGGATTGTACAAAAACATGGTAGAAAAACAGGGGCTGTGAAAAAACGAGGCTTTCCTTTTTTCGCAGTTTTACATTATTGACAATCTTATCCACAATCTCTATTTTTGTTACGTATGGAAGAAAAATCAAACGGCACATTGCAGAAAATTCTTTCCGTTGCAGAAATGGAATTTCTTGATAAAGGTTTCCGTGGTGCATCTTTGCGTGAAATCGTAAAATCTGCCGGCGTTACAACAGGTGCTTTTTACGGATATTTTAAAAGCAAGGAAGAACTTTTTGACGCTCTTGTAAAGAAACATGCGGAATACATTCTCGGAATCTATGACAGCATTCTTGTTGAGTTTGAAAAAATGCCGCTTGAACAGCAGATTAGTTCCATGGATGATTATTCTTCGCTCGGATTTCAGAGAATGTTTGAATATGTCTGGGAACACAAAATGCCGTTCCGTCTTATTTTAAAATCTGCTGACGGAACAAAATACGAAAATTTTATTCAGACGCTTTCACAAAAAGATATTGATTCCACCGACGACTTTTACAATCTTCTTGAATCTCTGGGAAAATCAGTGGAGCGAATCGACCCGCTTATCGAGCAGATTGTGATTACCGGAACATTTTCATCATTTTTCACATTGATTTTGCTCGATATTCCAAAAAACGAAGCGAAGAGGGGGCTTTCCCAGATGTTCCGTTTTTATCGCGGCGGCTGGAACAGTCTCATGCATTTTGATGATTAAAAAATCCTTGAAAACTCAGTGAGTTAGTCTTGACTAATATAACACTGTTATATAAACTGTCTTTTGAGTTAGTTCCTGCTAACCACAAGAGGTTTATATGTCAAATAAAAATGTAAAAAAAGCGAAACGGGGACTCCTTGGGTGGATTTTCTATTTCGCGGGCGAGAAAAAAGGACAGTACATTGTAAGCGTGTTTTTTGCCCTTTTAAGTGTTGCGTGCTGCATTGCACCGTATTTTATGATTGCGCGGATTGTCCGGCAGCTTATGAACGGTGTGCGCGACTGGAAACTGTTTTTGATTGAGTGCGGAATCACGGCTCTGTTCTGGCTTGGAAACGTTTTGTTCCACGCAATCTCCACGAGCATGAGCCACATTGCGACTTTCAATCTGCTCGGCAACATCAGAAAAAAAATGTGTGACAAACTTACCCGCGTTCCGCTCGGCACTGTTTTGGATATGCCGTCCGGTTCCCTCAAAAGCATTATAATTGAGCGGATCGACAGCATGGAAACGACGCTCGCGCACATTATTCCCGAATACACGTCGAACATTCTTCTTTCGGTTGCACTTGTCGTTTATCTGTTTGTGCTTGACTGGAGGCTTGCACTTGCATGTCTTGCCGTTCTTCCGGTTGGATTTATCGCCATGTGTTTTATGTTCAAGGACGGACCTGCACGTTTCAAGTATGCGCTTGATAAAACAAAAGCACTTAACGACACGGCCGTTGAATATATAAATGGAATCGAAGTAATCAAAGCGTTCGGAAAATCCAAGTCCAGCTATGAGCGCTTCGTTGTTGCGGCAAAAGAAGGTTCGGACTGCTATGTTGAATGGATGCGCGACTGTATCTGGCCGCACGCTGTTGCAACGGTTGTCACTCCGTCACTCATTTTTTCTCTTCTCCCGATCGGTGGATTCATGTTCTTGAATGGTGCAATCGACGCTTCAATGTTCATTTCCGTTATAATTCTTGCATTAAGTGCCGTCCAGCCGTTTTTGATTGCGTTCACCTACCACGACGACATTGCGAAAGCCGGAGCGATTTTTGGAGAAGTCGGTTCGATTATGAATCTACCTGAACTGGAGCGTCCTGCCGTTGATGCGAAGAAACCGATTGATAATTCAATTGTGCTTAAAGATGTGCATTTCTCATATCGAAAAAATAATGAATCACACGGATTCGAAAAATCTAACGATTTTTCAAACAAAAATAAAAAGGATTTTGCGTTAGCAAAATCAAATCCGCGTGACAATGAAATTTTGCATGGCATTAACATGACATTGCCGCAGGGTTCCTACACTGCATTTGTCGGACCGAGCGGAAGCGGAAAATCAACCATCGCAAGACTTATCGCATCCCTCTGGGACGTTGATTCAGGCAGCATAGAAATTGGCGGCGTGAACATCAAGGATTTGTCGCTCCAAGAATACAACAGCCGCGTAGCTTATGTAAGCCAGGACAACTTTTTGTTCGACATGAGCGTGCGCGAAAACATCCGTCTTGGCCGCCAGAACGCAAGCGATGCAGAAGTGGAAGAAGTCGCAAAAAAATCCGGCTGCTACGATTTCATAATGTCCCTTGAAAATGGATTTGAAACTGTCGTCGGTGGAAGCGGAGCACATTTAAGCGGAGGCGAACGGCAGAGAATCGCAATCGCCCGTGCAATGATGAAGGACGCACCAATTGTAATCCTTGACGAAGCCACAGCCTACACGGATCCTGAAAACGAAGCGATAATCCAAAAATCAGTCGCGCAGCTTGTCAAAGGAAAAACCCTGGTCGTAATCGCGCACAGACTTTCAACCGTAAGCGACGCTGACAAAATCTATGTAATCAAGGACGGCGCAATCGACAGCGAAGGAACCCACGAAGAATTGCTTTCGCAAAACGGTCTGTACAAAAACATGTGGGAAGCTCACATTTCGAGCAAGGATGGTGAATGATGTTTGAAACCTTAATCAAATTTTTTAAATTCTGTGATGAAGAAAACCGGAAAAAATTTACAGGTTCCATAATTGTCGGAATCTTCAACTCGCTTTTCATGGCATTGAGAATTGCTGCGGTTGCAGTCATGTTGCGCGGCGTAATCGGAACTGCCATCTACAAACTTCCTTTTGAAACAAAGACAATCTGGATTTCATTTGCAATAATGTGCGTGAGCATTGTCGGCGGAATCATCACAAGAAAAGTCACGGCAATGTGGCAGTGCGAAGGTGGCTACAGAACATGCGCAAAAAAAAGAATAGAAATTGCAGAACATCTCCGCTATCTTCCGATGGGCTACTTCAATAAAAACAGTCTCGGCGAAATCATTTCGGTAACGACAAACACAATGGAAGCTGTCGGTGACATTGCGACACGCGCCGTTATGATGGTTTTCCAGGGACTTCTCGACACGGCTCTAATCGTGGTCATGCTTTTTTTCTTCGACTGGAGAATTGCGCTTGTTGCTCTTGCGGGCTTTGGTCTTTTTGAGTTCGTGAATCTTTTCATGCGTCTTGCAGTCAAAAATGTTTCGGCAGATAAAATCCGTGTCGATGCAGCCGAAATCGGAAAGGTTCTGGAATACATTCAGGGAATCGCGGAAGTCAAGGCTTACAATCTTGTCGGAAAACGCAACCGTGAATTGAACGAAGTAATCGACCGCAGAAAAAAGACGCTCATAAAAATGGAAATGCGCTGCATCCCTGTTTCCAACATTCAGTCCCTTGTCGCAAAGTTGACGGGCGTTGCAATGATGATTGCATCGATTTTCTTTTATCTCAACAACACGATGACGCTTGCGGATTGCAGCACGATGCTTGTCTGTTCGTTCATGCTTTTCAACGCACTTGAGGCCGGCGGAAATTATTCTGCACTTCTCCGCACGATTGATCTTGGAGTGACAAAGGCGAGCGCAATTTTAAATCTCCCGACAATGGATATCGAAGGAAAGAAAAATATGGAGGGGGAAGTCTCCCCCTCACTCCAGCCTGCTTCGCAGTCTTCCGCTACCCCTACGCCTAGGGGCAATGCCCCTAAAACCCCGGACCATTTCATTGAAGCCCATTCCGTTGATTTTTCTTACGACACTGGTTCAAAAAATCCACGCAAAATAATCGACAATATTTCGCTCTCAATTCCCGAACGCACGACCACAGCAATCGTCGGACCAAGCGGCGGCGGAAAAACAACGTTCTGCCATCTGCTCGCAAGATTCTGGGATGTGGACTCAGGCAAAGTGACACTCAATGGCACTGATGTACGCGACTACAGTATGGACGACCTTATGAAAA
>DGGQ01000201.1 GCA_002392275.1 Treponema sp. UBA3870 | reverse complement strand
ATGTCTGCAAAAATCCGTTGATTGAATCAGGGATAGGCCCTCCGCCAACAACAGGGTCATAATGGAAAACTCTGTTAATCACCTCGCGCTGCTGCTCTACGCTCCGCTCAAAAAAAGTGTAGGTCCTGACTCTTGAAAGTATGGTCGCAAGCATGGAGCTCCGTCTTGATGTCGTCAAAATGAAGACCGTGTTCTCTGGCGGCTCCTCAAGGATTTTCAGCAGGGCATTTCTTGCGCTGTCGGCCATGCAGTCCGCGTTTTCTATTATCAAAACTTTTTTCCCGGTCTCAGTACTAAGGTGCGCCCATTCGGAAAAATTTCTTATCTGCAAGACAGGAAGCGAGTCATACAAAAAGGAAGCCTCAAGTTTTGTCGCAAGTTTCTCTATGTCGTCAAGGATTTTTGAAAGCTCGTCTCCATCGGGGATTGTGCGTCCAGGTGTCAAAAGCTCCAGATTTTCATCAATGCCCAAAAGGATTGGAGCAAATTTTGAAAGCTTGTCGTCATCTTTCCAGAGTATTGAGCTGAATCTTGCGGTCAACTTTCTTACCGCCCGAAGATACAGATACCTTGCGGCCTCCAGATGCGATGTATTTTTTGCGTTCTGAGAAAGGAGCGTCGTTTTTGCGGCTGCAATTTCCAGAGTCCTGTTGCCCGGTCCCGCAATCAAAAGATTCTGTGAAACCATGGCCCTGTGCTTGACGCAGCTTGAACAGTTGCAGTCCCATCTTCCACGTGGCTGTCCAACACAGGACAGGACCCTTGAAAGCTCCAGCGCACATGTCAACTTGCCAGAAGCCGATGGACCGGAAAAAAGGATTGACCCCGGGAGTCTGTCCTTTTGTATATCCTCCGCAAGCAAATCGGACGCGCTCTGGTGTAGAACATTGTCAAACAAGATTTTCCCCCGGACTCAAGCAAAATGGACAGAATTTTTTACGCCGTCAATTAAAAATGCGACGTTAGTTGCAACATCCTTTTCCCATGACGGAACATATCTTTCTCCCAAAATCTTGCGGAAAATTTTGAAGAAGAAACTTCCGTCCAAAAGCTTTGAGGCATCAAAAAATGGCTGCGCCGAAATCAAGAAGAGCGCCAGGGCAATAATTGCCAGGGCCTCGACAATTCCAAACGCAAAACCCAGCGTCCGGTTCAGCGAGCCAAGAATCTTGTCCTCAAAAATTGTGCCGATTGCCTTCTGCAAAATCTTTATCAATATGAACACAAGCACAAAGACAATGAGGAAAGTAACTATCGTGCATACCAGGGGATTCTTTATGAACTTTGACATCAGGAGCGTGAAGTGCTTGTAGAGAAACACCGCCGCTATGACGGCAAGAACAGGGGCCGCCTTGTCAAAAAAGGAATCCACAAAGCCCTTCATTGTGCAGACAATAGCGCACAGGGCAATGACAATCAAAAAAACATAATCAATTGCGACCATTTTCTATCCCATCAAGAATGATTTCAGCTATACGACGAGCTGGCTTCAAACTGGCACAAAGCTCCCCACACGATTGAGAGAATTTTTTTCTGGAGTCAGCGTCAAGCATTTTCTCCAGAGCGGACTTTAGTTTTTCGCTTTCCGCATCCTCCCCGACCAAAGAAATTGCGGCTCCCTTTTCCTCAAAGAAACGGGCATTGTCAACCTGGTCGCCCCTTGTACCCGAGCCACAAAGAGGAACAAGGACCATCGGCTTTTTACAGACGGCACATTCCCACAAAGAATTTGCGCCCGCGCGGGAAAGAACAAGGTCACAGGCCTGAACGACGGACGGCATCTGGGAATAAATGAAATCGTATGGATGGTAGTCCGCCTTTTTTTCCGCAAAAACATTCGGATTTTCTTCCGCAAACTTTTTTCCGGTCTGGTGGACGACAATAAATCTTTCAAGCAGCCAGTCCAGATTTTCCGTCACAAGGCTGTTAATCTGCATTGCGCCAAGACTTCCGCCAAGCACAAGGAGAATCGGTTTTTCATGTCCGCGCCCTATTCCCAAAAAATCGAGCCCCTCGCCCGCATGGTCCTCATAAAAAATTGGGCGAACAGGATTTCCCGTCACAGTGCATCTCTTTGAAAGCTCCTCCGAAAAAAACTTTCTGGTCTCGTCATAGGAAACAAGAATATTTTTTGCAGAACCGCTGTTCAGTTTTGTCGCAAGCCCCGGGGTAAAATCACATTCGTGCGTAAAATATGGTATCTTCAAAGACTTTGCAGCCCTGCATGGTGGAACAGAAACAAATCCGCCCTTTGAAAAAAGACAGTCCGGGCGCATTTTTTTCAAATTTTTTTTGGATTTGAAATATCCAGACGCAATCTTGAAGAGGTCCTTCACATTTTCAAAAGAAAGATAGCGTCTAAGTTTTCCGCATGGTATTCCGTAGAACTCCGTAATGCTTCCACCGGACGAGACCAAATTTTTTTCCACAATGTCCCTGTCCATCCCGGTCTTGTTTCCAATCCAGAAGATTTCCACATCAAGATTTTTTTCGGCGGCCAAAGTTTTTATCGCATCGGCCACGGCAATTCCCGGATAGATGTGTCCACCGGTACCGCCACCCGCAAACGCGATTTTTATTTTTCTATTTTCCATATAATAATCCCCAAATCACCCTAATCTTTTTTAGGGAACTGTTCCATCAGCTCCACAAGTCCCGTCTTCTTAAACAGATTTGCGTACTGCCTTGCGCTCATGCCCATGCTGTCCTTTATGTCCGGGTCCGCGCCATTTTCAAGCAGGAGACGCACAATTTTTTCGTTGCCATTTCCGACAGCCAGAACCAAAATCGGTTGACCGTCCGTGCTTACAATCCCCAAATCCGCGCCACGTTTTATCAGATACTCGGTGATTGTAAAATTTTTTCGCCAAACAGCATCCATGACGGCGGAATATCCACGGTCCCCGGAAATAGCATTTATGTCCGCACCAAGAGAAAGCAGCCACTCAACCTGGTCCAGATGGTCGGTCCTTGCGGCGACACTCAGCATTGGGACACCATCGGAGGTCTTTGTGTTCACAGTCATACCAGCGTGGACAAAAAGTTTGTAGATTTCCTCCTTGTCCTTCTCCAGATAGTACGCAAAGGAGTCGGCCGTGAAAGGTATTCCCAAAGTAAAAAGCTGTATAAGTGAATTGTGCTCGTAGTCCTGTCGCTCGAAAGATGTGTATTCGTTTTCCAGATGTCCAACAAGATCCTCGATGGTGGCAAAACATTTAAAAAGTCCCTGGCCGTCAAAATCAAGAGCAGAAAAATGTTCCAGCCTGGACATGTCGCCCTGAACAAAAGTCCTGACTCGCTTGCCAGATAAAAGTCCAAGCAAAAAAACAAACTCCTGACGCTCTGCCAGACTGTCGCAGTCCAAAATTACACAGTGGGTCGCCTGCATCGAGTGTTTCATGCAGTCATATAGTCTCTCAGAATCCATGGGTTCGTTCAAAAAAATTTCGTAAGGTTCGGTCGAGTTTTTTGTGAAAAGGAAGTTCTCCACTCCCTTGATTTTTTCATCCTGGATATTCTGGGAAATCAAAAGCCAATTCATGCATATATTATAATGCAATATTAAAAATCCCACAAGCGGATATTACACAGCCGAAAATAAAAACCCCCGAATCACTTCGGAGGTCCATTGCCAGCGGTCAGAGTCGAACTGACGACATAAGGATTTTCAGTCCTCCGCTCTACCAACTGAGCTACACCGGCATTTTCTAGCACTCAACGTGCTGAATATGTTAATAATATATTGATTTTCAGAACTTTTGTCAACAGGATTTCATAGATTTTTACAAAAAAAACTAATTTTTTTCTTCCGCCTCGGATTCAACGTTTTCAGGCTCCACGAGGAGTTTTTCAATATCCTTTATTGAGCTGTCGTCGGGAAAATTCTTCTTCAAAAGCTCCAGACCGTTTTTTGCCTCGTCCTTTTTTTCAGCCGCAATCAGCACTGAAATATAGTTTTTCAGAAGAGCCGCGTCCGTAGGATTTTTTTCACAAAGCTCCGCATAACGAAGACACGCGCTATCGAGATTTCCTGACATTGCATCAATATAGGCCAAAGAGATTTTTAGATTCGTGTTGTCCATGTCCTTTTTCAAAAGCTCCTCATAGACGGTCCGTGCATTTTTCCAGTCGCCGGCCATTGCATAGCAGTGACCGATATTGTAGTAGGCGGAATTTCCAAGTGTATTCTCGGAGTCCGCATTGATTGCCATCTGGTAATATTCCACCGCCTTGTCGTATTTTTTTAAATCATCATAGGCCTTGGCAATCGTCATGTACTCCGTGACAATGTTTTTAAGGACCACCGACGACTCACCCGGGATGGAAAGCCCCCCGCTCGAAGAACAAGAGGACATGCCCGGCAAAAAAAATATCGATGAAACAAAAATGGCTGCCAGTATTTTAGAAAATTTTTTTTTCATTACGCCCGACCTCAGAATCCTTTTACAGTGACCAGACTTTCAATCTGCTTTTTGGAAACCTTTATGTTTGAAACAAAAACCGCCGTATCATCAGCATCCTTCACCTGGATTCCGGCAAGGGACATCAGTGCGACAACCACTTTTTTTCTGTTCTTGTCCGCAAAATGAAGTCTGGCGGAAAGACTGTAGTCCCCGGACTGTAGACGGGAGATTTTTCCATCCGCACTAACAAACCAGGTCGCAGCCATCTCGCTGATAAGCCCAGCCGCAAATCTTGAAGGATCGCCCGCATAAAAAAGTATGTCCCTTGTGGGGTTTCCGTCCAGATTCACGAAGGCGCAGTAATCCAGAAGTGTGGAATCCGGCCTTGACGCATAATTTTCAAGCATGGTTCCAATTTTCTTTGCCACGACCATTTCCTTTTGCGTTGGAAATGAAACTTTATATGGAAACGAAGAGCCTGTATAATATGGAAATTTGTTTGGCCATCCAGCATCAAGAGCTTCGGGGGTGGACTCGGCTGTATATGTTTTTTTTGTCCAACCATTTTTCTTGTTCAAAGCCATTCCGACCGCGAAAGATGGAAAGCTACCGTCCGCGGCAATCTGTATACGACCGGAATCCTCGGGACATCCAATACCAAGGTACAGATTCTCTATTCTGCCCGCAATCGTTGACGCAGTGTTTGAGGCAAGGCCTGTGTTTGTTGAAATCAATGAGGAAACAAACTCCCTGTGGTACCTGACCGGAACCGCAACATAAAGGCTGGAGTCCTGGTCAAGCACCGAAAGCATAGAGACATCGGGAATTTTTCCAGATTTTCCTGACGCGCACCCCCAAAGCAAAATGGAGGCGGTCAAAAAAATTGGCAGCGAATGCAGAAGTTTTTTTTGCATATAAACCCTTTTCCCCGACAGCCCCTTGGCTATGCTCTGGAGATTTTTGCGGTCCAGATTTTTTCATCGGCCTCAACAGTGAATCCACCGGAAACCGAATCCCTCCATTCTGCCTTCACCGAAAGTGTCTCGCCTGAAATGAAGTCCCTGAACAAATCAAAGGCATCCTTAAG
>DGGQ01000121.1 GCA_002392275.1 Treponema sp. UBA3870 | reverse complement strand
GGCCTTGAAGTGAATCCCGACATTCCGCTTATTGGAATCGTCACAAGGCTTGTTGACCAGAAGGGAATTGCGGAGGTGTTTGCCCCGACATACGGCTCCATCTACCAGATTTGTACCGACATGAAAGTGCAGTTCGCGGTTCTTGGTAGCGGTGAGCGCTGGTGTGAAAACGAAATAAATGAGCTTCAGGGAAAACTTCCAAACCTCAGGGCGTACATCGGTTATGACGAAAATCTTAGCCACCTGATTGAAGCCGGAAGCGACTTCTTCCTTATGCCGTCACGCTACGAGCCATGTGGATTGAACCAGATTTACTCGATGCTCTATGGAACGCTCCCGATTGTACGTAGGACCGGTGGACTTGCGGACACTGTTGAAAACTACAACGAGAGCAACGGGGATGGAACTGGCTTCCTGTTCGACCAGCTCACGCCGCGCGCGGTATATGATACGGTTGGATGGGCTGTCTGGGCCTACTACAACAGGAAGGACGACATCAAGAAGATGCAGAAAAAGGGAATGGCCAAGACCTTTGGTTGGGACAAGGCTGCGGAAGGCTATCTGGATGTCTACAGGGAAGCTCTTGCGAGGGGCTGCGGAATCAGATAAAAACACTGAAAAAAGGAACCGCCGGAGCAAATGTTCTGACGGTCCTTTTTGATTTTGTCCTTAGTTTAAAACTCAACCCACTCGCCGCTGACTGTGAGATACCACTGGGCCATTGGTGTCTGGGAGAGGGGATTGTACCATGCTATTCCACCGTCTCCGTTGAGGAAAACAATTCGGTCCGATGTGCAGGAGATTTTCATTGGAAGCGATGATGTCCGTCTGTACACCTTAACTTTTCCGTCCTCAAGATTGTATGCGTAGACCTGGTGCTTTCCAAGATTTGTATAAAGAACATTGCCCTCAATCTGGACAAACGCGCTCTGGTCCTCCTGCTCGTATTTTAGAAGGTTCTTCGACTTTCTCTGTGTGGGGGAATACTGGAAAACCTGGGTTGTGGTATTGCCGGACACATCCTTCATTGTGATTCCGTAAACATTTTTGTCGCCCGAAAGATTTCCTGCAATCGCGTAAGCCACATACCCGTCGATTTTGAGAGAAGCTGTCTCGCTCGATGAAAGGGATTTTGAAATCACAGCAGAATCAGCGGAACTGGAAGATGCCTTGGCGACATAAACGTTGTTTGAAGAAATCATCATGGCGTCCTGTACAGCGTTACCTGAATAAAGCTGCAAACGTTTTGCCGTATCGATATTGAAGCGTTCAACCTTGGAATTCGAGAGCGTGTAGACAAGGTTTCTTTCAAAGATGTGGGTGTTTACAACGTTTGTTGACGGAGTGAACAGAACGCTCGGGGTGCCAGGTCTTTCTTCTGAAAGCATGACCTTCTGGAAGGAATTCTTTGTTTTCTTGGACCAGAGTATGGCCGTGCCCGCGTCAACAAGAATCATGTCCGTCTGGCCGGAGTTTTTTCCAACCAGCTTTATGTCCTTCTCGTCGTTTCCATCGTAGCTGGTCCGGTAGATTCCATCGGAAGTCAGCAGGTAGATTTTGTCACCGCTGGACTGCACGTCAAGAATCCTGTTATACATTTTTTTCGTAACCTGGGCAACCGCATATCCTGTTTCGGACTTTTTTGCCTCGCAGATGTTTCCGTCGTTGAGCGCGAACTGTACCGAAAGCTCGCTTTTCATAGAAACCGCACAGACTTTTTTTACAGGAACCTCCGGGAATATAGCCACGCGGCTTGCGCTTACAAGTGCCGTTGCGTCGGTCGTTTTTTCCAGAAGCTGTTTTTCGGTAATCTTGTTCAGGGCAACGCTTGTGTCGGATGTGGTGTAGTAGAGCGCGCTCCTGTCAAGGGAGTCAACAAGAAGCGGTGATTTTGCGGCGGCTTCGTAAAGGGTCTTTCCTGAATTTGGAGCACCGTCTATAATATAAATCTTATCCTGCTTTACACCGGCAAGAAAACGACCAATGGAACCTTTTGATGCCCCAAATGTTCTGACCTGCGTGAGATTCTTCTCCGTTGTGAATCTGCCAAGTGTCATAGGCTGCATCGTTGTCAAGTCATAATAAAGAACCTGTCCGTTTGCCGGGCAATAGAACATTGCATTTTTTTCGTTGTTCGCGATATGCACAAACCCGATTCTCGTTGTAATCTGGTCAATCTTTTTTATCAGCTTGCCTGTCGCGGCGTTCAGTATGTAGTTGCCCTGGACCTCGTTGGTCGTGATAAAAAGGATGGAGCCTTTTGGAGAGTATGTCAGCGAAATGACCGGTTCCTTGAACTGCTTTGTGTATTTTCTTGTGGAAGTGCCCCAGTCCATTACCTCGACCTTGTGTATGCTTCCACCATCCGTAGCGGCAATAGCAACATCCTGTGTGCTTGGTGATGTGGCGATAGCCGTTATGCGAAGGTCGGTAATCTGGAAGTGCTCGCCAATATTGTCGGATGACCACTTGGTTAGAAAACCGTCCTCGCCGCCACTGAAGTATGAGTCGGTATTTGCGTCCGGATGCACAACAACCACCGCGCCCGTGTGTGGCTCAGTTGAAACCTGTGGATGCTGTGCGAATGTAATGCCCGCCACAAGTCCGAAAAGTGATGTAATCAGGATAGCCTTTTTCTTTAACGTTTTCATGTATCGTGGACTCCTTTGAAATAATTTTAGCAAAAATGGAAACGATTTTCAACCCTGGCATTGATGGAGGTTGAGCCGCAGCCTACTTCTTCACAAAATAAAGTATGTCGCCGACCACCGCAAGCACAACAAGGCAGCCGACAATCACAAGTCCCGCAATCTGGATGTAGTAGAGGAGCTTGGGATGCATTTTCCTTCTGGCAATCCATTCAATCAGGGCAAAGAGAATCAGTCCGCCGTCAAGTATAGGGATTGGAAGCAGGTTGGTAAGGAAAAGCGATATGCTGATTAAGGCCAAAAGCTCAAGCGTGTTGATTATTCCAATCTTGAATCCTTCGGAAAATCCATCTTTGACTGCCGAGCCAAGCATTGTTGTCACACGGGCGGGACCCGAGACCGCATTTTTTATGTCTACACCCTGAAAAAGCCGACCAATTCCGGTAACTGTCATGGACAGCATCGAGAAAGTCTGCCTCAGACCTTCTCCAATCGCGGGGAAAAACGGGTAGGGGCCATAATTTTTTTTGATTTCGGAACCCTCCAGTGCGACAATTCCTATTCGCCTTGCGCCAGTCTCCTTGTCAAGCTCCGTCTGCACGTTGATTTCCAGAATCTCGCCGTTCCTTTCGACCTCCACGGATATTGTCTTTCCGCTTTCCATGGATATATATGTAAGAATTTCGCTGAAATCCGCCATTGGCTTTCCGTCGATTGAAACAATCCTGTCTCCGCTTCTCATTCCTGCATCATAAGCCGGGGATGTCATGTCCTGATATTCCGGAACATCTCTTGTCATCTGTACTGTCGTTCCGGCAGTAGTGTATGTGTAGCCGCACAATGCGATGACGAGGAAAGCGATGAAAGCAAAAAACATATTGAACATTGGACCTGCGAAAGCTATGAAAAGACGTTTGAGTGGATGTACACCGTAGAATGAATCCGGGTCTCCCTGTATTTGGCTTCGTCCTTCCTCAAGTGCCTTCTGGTAATCCTTTTCGCCCTTCATCGAGCAGTAGCCGCCCAGTGGAATCAAGGAAATCCTGTAATCGGTCGCCCCCTTTTTGTGGTGAAGAAGGACCGGCCCCATCCCGACCGAAAAAGCCTCGACCGTGACACCCATGGCCCTGGCAATCAGAAAGTGACCAAGTTCGTGGAAAAACACAAGAAAACTAAGCCCGATGATTCCAATAACGACCGTCATTTTCCATCTCCAATTGTTTCGAGACCGTTTTTTGCGGCCGCCCTGGCTGATTTGTCAATCTCGTACACATCTGCGACAGCCTTTGGTTCTGCCGTCCAGTCAAGGTTCAATACAGAATCAACAAGCACCGGAATCTGTGTGAATTTGATTTTGCGGTCAAAAAATCCCTGCACAGCAATCTCGTTTGCCGCGTTGAATGCGATTGTGTATCCGCCGTTTTTTTCCGCGCATCTGTACGCAAGGTTCAGCATCGGGAAATCGTCGGTCCTTGGTGGTGAGAAAGTCAGCTCGTGTCCAGCCAAATCAAAAAGAGGAAGCGGAGACTCTGTATTTTCCGGCCAGGTCAGCGCGCCAAAGATTGGATGCCTCATGTCTGGATTGCTTATCTGCGCGTAAATCATGCCGTCCTTGGTCTGGACAAGGCTGTGGACAAGGCTCTGCGGATGTACAAGGACTTTCACGTTTGCGGGTGCAGTGTCAAAAAGTCGGCACGCTTCTATCACTTCAAGCCCCTTGTTTGCAAGGCTCGCGGAATCTATCGTGATTTTTGGTCCCATTTTCCAGGTGGGGTGGTTGAGTGCCATTTCGACCGTGACAGACTCCAGTTGTTCCCTTGTGTATGTCCTGAACGGTCCGCCACTTGCCGTTATGATTATGTTGAGCAGATTTTCCTTTTTTACTTGGCTTATCAGATTGAATACCGCGCTGTGTTCGCTGTCAACCGGTATGATTTTTGAGCCAGATTTTTCCGCAATGTTTTTGATTATTGGCCACGCCATGACGACGCTTTCTTTGTTCGCAAGAGCAAGGTGGCCCCCCGCCTCTAGAACCGCTATTGAAGATTCAAGCCCGGCGGAACCTGCGACACCATTTACCGCCATGTCAAAATCCACCGTGGCAAGCAGATTTTTTAGACCACCATTTCCATCGGTGGAGAAACAAGTACCCGGGCATCCAAATTCTTTACAGAGCGCTCCAAGTTTTTCTTTGTCACGTCCGACCGAAAGCCCCACGATCTTGAATCTGTCCGGCATTTTTCTTGCCAAATCCAGAGTCTGTGAACCTATGGAGCCTGTGCAGCCAAGAACCAAAATCTTTTTCATTAGGCAAAAACAATCCCCATGAATGTCGCCATGCAGAAATAATAGACTGGGGCGGACAGAAGTATCGAGTCGATTGAGTCCAAAATTCCTCCGCGTCCAATCACTATTTTTCCGCTGTCCTTTACTCCCGCGGACCGTTTGAAGATGGATTCAATCAAATCGCCAACTATTCCCGCAGCTGCAATCAGAACTCCAGTTATTATAATCTTTGCGATGGATAGGGCAGCCCCCTCGAATGTGTTTTTGAAAATCAGGTAGCCGACTAACCCACCGCATACCGAGCCTAGGAATCCACCGATGAAGCCCGCTATGCTTTTGTTTGGACTTGCCCTTACGATTCCACGGTTGTTTTTTCCAAGAAGGACACCGAAGAACCATGCCAGGCTGTCGCACAGGAATACCATCAGAAGGAATATCAAAATCAGCGGACCGGACGCATCGTTTGTGCCGGCCTTTGCTATTGTCAGCTTTGAGATGAAAGTTGGAAAATATCCGCAGTAGAGCAAAATGAAAACCGAGCCTGCGACTCTGGAATTTGACTCTTTAAAATCCTTCGCGCATAAGACTTCGATAACCATGAACACTATGGCAAGGGTGATGAAGAAATATGTGACTATCTCATTTCCGAACGGAAATTCTTTTCCAGTAATGCAGGGGAGCACCTTGATTAGTCCTGCGAAAAACGGTATGAGCCCCACTCCAGTAAGCACAAGCGGTTTAGGTGGAAGCTGTGTGTGTGCCTTGAAAATATTGTAAAGCTCGCTCGCGCCAAGAATCGAGATGACCGTTATGAGAATGTGCATTGGCAGATGGTTGTAGACTTTCCATAGAGCCAAAAAGAGACTCAGTGGCACGCCAAGAAAAAAAATCAGCAGTCTTGAAAGTACTTTGTTCATGCCGGTGCAGCTCCAAATCTTCTGTTTCTATTTTGAAATTCCTTTATGTCTTTAAGGAATTCTTCTTTTCCATAATCTGGCCAGAGTGTTTTTGAAAAAACAAGCTCCGCGTAAGCACTTTTCCATAGAAGAAAATTGCTAAGCCTCTGTTCCCCGCCGGTCCGTATCAGCAGATCCACATCGGGGAGTTCGGGAACGTCAAAACTTTCGGAAATCTTTTCCTCTGTTATCGATTCCATATCAAATCCACTGGCGGCAATTTTTTTTATACCGCGAACAATTTCATCGCGACCGCCGTAGTTTATGGCAAGGCACACCGTAATCCCCGAAAAAGATTCGGTATCGTCCTCCGCCTCCATAATATCACGCTGAACATCCGCCGGAAGTCCCGACAAATCTCCAAGCAGCCTGACCCTCATCTGGTTTTCACGGTAGAAGGCAAGTTCCTGTTTTAGGTGCGAATGTATCAGCCCCATGAGGAATCCGACCTCCTGCTGTGTCCTTTTCCAGTTTTCAGTGGAGAAGACATACAGGGTCAGGTATTTTATTCCCAAATCCGACGCCGCCTTTGCTATGTCCTTTGCCCGCTTTAGTCCCTCGCTGTGTCCGCTTGTGCGCGGAAGTTTTCTCTGTGTTGCCCAGCGTCCGTTTCCGTCCATTATAA
>DGGQ01000173.1 GCA_002392275.1 Treponema sp. UBA3870 | reverse complement strand
GGAAAAAAAAGTTCCCGTCACCGTTCCTGAAAGAAGCGTAGCCACAGAGGAGCCGTTCCTGAATACGAGCGAGAAGAAAAATACTAGAAGTCCAGACAAAAGTCCGCCAAGGAATGAGAAGAATGACATTGGTGAAAGGAATTTTAGAGAAAGATTTGCGATTGGAAAAAATCCGCAGACTATGGAGCCGAGCGTCGCCCCCGATGAAATTCCAAGGATGCCGGAATCGGCAAGAGGGTTTCTAAAAAATCCCTGGAACACTGCCCCGCTTCCGCCGAGCAGAGCGCCGCACACAGCGCAGAGAATAATCCGCGGGAGCCTTATTTCAAAAAGAATTAAAAATTTGATTCCGTCCCCTCCCCCAGCGACAAGATCCGCGAAAGATATTTTTTCTGCGCCGAAAAAAATTGACGCGAACGAGACCGCCGCAAGAAGAAGAAAAAGAACAACAGTTCCAAGGACGGATTTTGTTTTCATCTAAGTGGACCGCTAGTCTGCTTTTCCGTAAAGAATTTTGTTCATGGACTGGAGGGCCGCAAAAATTCTTGGCCCCGGCCTTGTGTATATGTCCGCGTCGATTATTATGATGTTTCCATTTTTTACAGCGGAAATATTCTGCCATCCAGCGCGTCCCTTTACCTCATCACCATTCATGTACATGTCGTTTGGAAGAAGAATGAAGTCAGGGTCCGACGCAATGATTGTCTCCTCGCTCACAACCGGATAGTCCTGCTCAACATTGTCGAAAATATTTTTTCCGCCGCAGATTTTTACAACGTCGGTCATAAATGAATTTTTTCCTATGCTCATGTAGGGATTGTTGTAAACCTCCCAGTAGACTTTTGGTTTCGCCTCCTGTCCGCTAATTGATTTGGAAAGCTCATCCACAATTTTTTTGTATCCGTCAGAAAGCTCGTCGCCTTTTGATTTGTGTCCGGTCAGATACGCGATGTCCCTGATTTCGTCAATCACGTCGGATATTGTCGCTGCCTTTGAGACATAATAAGGTATGCCAAATTTTTCCATGGATGGAATCATGAAGTCGTGCATCCCGCTGTAGATTATTATCAGGTCCGGATTGAACGAGACTATCTTTTCAATGCTGATTGTCTTTGCGTCAAATCCGCCGATTGTCGGGAGGGACTTTGCGGCCTCCGGATAGTTTGAGACATCGGATACCGCGGCAATCTGTTTTTCCGCTCCAATTTCAAAAAGAATCTCGGTTGAGGCGGCCCCCAGCGAAATGACTTTTGACGGAACCTCGCCCACCGTCACTGAATGTCCGATTCCGTCTTCAACAGTCACGGAGCTTCTTTCCTGCTCCACGTCTGTTTTGCTGTTTTTGCTACAGGAGATTGGCAGAACCGCCGCCACCAAAATTAAAATGAGACCATGTTTAAAAAAATTTCGTTTCATGCTAGTATTCTACCGTTAATCAATATGTTAATCAACAAGAGGGATGTAATGAAAATTAGCGAGATACTGAAAAAAGACAGACCGAGCCTTTCGTTTGAGGTCTTCCCACCGAAGACGGATGCCGTGTACGAGACTGTGAGGACCGCTGTGGACGAGATTGCGAAAACATTTCCGTCGTTCATGAGCGTGACCTATGGTGCTGGCGGTGGGACCAGCGGCTACACTGTTTCAATTGCGCAGGAGATTCAGAAAAAAAATGTTGTCGCTCTTGCGCATCTTTCGTGCATATCATCGACGAAGACCCTGGTAAAGGAGCAGCTGGAAAAACTTCGGGACGCGGGGATTGAAAATATTCTTGCCCTCCGTGGAGACATTCCCCAGGGCATGACCATGGACCATCTTGATTATCATTATGCGAGCGACCTTGCCCTTGACATCAAGCGTTTCGGTGGTTTCTGCATTGGCGGCGCGTGCTATCCGGAGGGTCATCCAGATTCAAGGAACCAGCGAGAGGACATCGACAATCTGAAAAAGAAAATCGACGCGGGATGTGAGTTTCTGACCACGCAGATGTTTTTTGACAACAATCTTCTATATAATTATCTCTACAAACTGAAGTCCGCCGGAATAAATGTCCCTGTGCTTCCCGGTATCATGCCGGTGACAAACGGAAAACAGATTGAGCGAATCCTGAAGCTGTCGGGCTCCTGTCTTCCCCCGAGATTCAAATTCATTACCGACAGATTTGGCGACGACCCGGATGCGATGACCCAAGCCGGAATCGCCTATGCAACCGAGCAGATTGTGGATTTGTTTGCGAACGGAATCAACCATGTCCATGTGTATTCGATGAACAAACCTGATGTCGCAAAAAAGATTCTCGAAAATCTTTCGAACATTGTGAAATAGACCATGACCTACTCTTCCCTTTTTGTTGACCGCGTGGATTCAAAAACTCTTGAGCCGGACATGGAGGAGGTTTTCCGCTACATGGGATACGCTCTTGGAGACAGAAAAAATCCCGACCGGATTGTTGGGGATGTCGCCGTGGATGTCGTTGCCAGATTCGGGGAAATGATATTTCCGCAGGCCGTCTATGTCTGCTATCCAATGCGCGCGTTTGAGGACCACGTTCTTTTTGGCGAGACCGCATGCGAGCACAGGATTGACGGAAATGGGATTTCAAAATTTCTTGCGGGCTGCACATCCATTTTTCTTTTCGCCGCCACGCTGGGTCCAATGGTTGACCGTGAAATCCAGAGGGCGCAGAGGCTGGAGCCGTCGAGGGCGGTCGTCATGCAGGCGGCGGGTGCAATGTATATAGAAGAATACTGCGACCTTCTTTGCGAAAAATTCAAGTCCATGGCCGCCGAGGAAAAATGTGTTACCCGCCCACGGTATAGTCCGGGATTTGGGGACATTCCGCTTGAATACCAGAGGACGGTATTTGAAATTTTAGACTGTAGAAAAATTGGGCTGACCTTGATGGACTCGCTGATTATGGCGCCCGAAAAATCTGTGACGGCATTTGTTGGCGTGAGGCCAGAAAATTTTCAGAAATAGCAGGAGAAAAATATGCGCGACATAAAAAAATATTTGGGAAAAAGAATTCTTTTTTGCGACGGAGGAACTGGCTCAGTTCTGCAGGGCATGGGGCTTCAGCCTGGGGAGCTTCCCGAAAACTGGAACATAGACAGGAGCGAAAACATTGTCGCGCTCAACTATTCCTATTTCAAGAGTGGCGCCAATATCGTGAACACAAACACGTTCGGAGCGTTCGCCACAAAGTTTTCCGGGATAAGGTCTTACGGTCTTGAAAGAATAATAGAGGCTGCAATAAAAAATGCGAACGAGGCCCGCGACAGAATTGAAAAGGAAAACGACGAGCCTCATTTCATTGCGTTCGACATTGGTTCATGTGGAAAACTTCTGAAGCCGCTCGGGGATCTTTCATTTGATGACGCAGTTCTTCTTTTTAAAAAATCTTTTTCAATTGCGCTGAGGCATGATGTCGATTTGATTCTAATTGAGACGATGAACGACATCTACGAGGCGAAGGCTGCCGTGATTGCTGCAAAGGAGGCGATGTCCGAGTGCGGCGTGGAGCTTCCAATTTTTGTCACCACCGTATACGACCAGGACGCAAAATCATTGACAGGCTCTTCACCGGAAATTGCGGTGTCCGTTCTTGAGGGGCTTGGTGTTGATGCCATTGGACTGAACTGTAGTCTTGGACCTGAGCAGATGGTTCCGATTGTGTCCAGATTGATAAAGGCATCGTCCGTTCCCGTGATAGTGAATCCGAATGCGGGACTTCCGAGAAGTGAAAACGGAAAGACGGTTTACGATGTCAGCCCGGAGCGTTTCGCGGAAATTGTTTCGTCATTCTGCGAGGAGGGTGCGCTTGTTGTCGGTGGATGCTGCGGAACAACCCCGGAGCATATAAATCTGCTTGTGAAAAAAGTTGCCGAGCTGGAATCCGCAAAAAAAATTGTGCCGCGCTATCCCGATGACAAAAATATTTCTTCAATAACATCCTGCTCGCGCCATATTGAATTTGGAAAGTCGCCCGTGCTGATTGGGGAGCGAATCAACCCGACCGGAAAAAAACGTTTCAAGGAAGCGCTGAGGCAGAACGACATTCCGTACATCATCAACGAGGGAATAACGCAGGAGGCGAAGGGCGCGCAGGTTCTTGATGTGAACGTCGGACTCCCGGAAATCGACGAGGTGGCTATGCTGGAAAATGTCGTCAAGGAGCTGCAAACTGTGACGGAGCTTCCGCTTCAGCTTGACACGTCCGATCCTGTCGCAATGGAAAAGGCCCTCAGAATCTACAACGGGAAGCCCCTAATCAATTCTGTCAACGGAAAGGAAGAGGTCATGCGGTCCGTGTTTCCGCTGGTGAAAAAATATGGTGGCGTTGTTGTTGCCCTCACCATTGACGAGAAGGGAATCCCCGAGACTGCTGAGGGAAGGATTGCTGTTGCTGAAAAAATTTACAGAAGGGCAAAGGATTTTGGCATTTCCCAGAAGAACATAATAATTGACCCGCTTGCCATGGCCATATCCTCCGACGACAGGGCGGCTATTGCGACTCTTGAGACCGTCAAGTATGTGAGGCAAATCAAAAAGGGGAACACAATTCTTGGTGTCTCAAACATTTCATTCGGTCTTCCGCTCAGGGAGATTGTCACCTCAACATTTTTTACAATGGCGATGCAGAACGGACTCAGCGCGGCAATCATGAATCCAAATTCAATGGAGATGATGAAGGCGTGGACATGTTTCTGCACGCTCTCAGGTTACGACCAGCAGTGCCAGAACTATATTTCGTTCGCCGAAAAGTACTCCGAATTTCAGAGCCAGAACGTTCCGTCAGCGGACAAAAAAATTCCGGCGTCCGAATCAAAAAACGCGGGAGAGGAAATCGCGGGACTGAAATATGCCATAGTCAAGGGGATGAAGGACAGGAGCCGGAGTGAGGCGGAGCTTCTTCTTGAATCCGAGGACTCGATGAACGTAATCAACGGACACATAATCCCCGCGCTGGACATTGTTGGAAAAGGCTTCGAGGAAAAAAGGGTCTACCTTCCCCAGCTGCTTATGAGCGCGGAGGCCGCAAAATTTGCTTTCGACGCAATCAAGGAGAAATTGGAGAAAAGCGGAAAGACCGAGGAGCCGAAGGGAACTGTCGTTGTTGCAACGGTCAAGGGCGACATCCACGACATCGGGAAAAACATTGTGAAGGTCCTTCTTGAGAACTACAGCTTCAGGGTCATCGATCTGGGAAAGGATGTTCCTCCCGAAAAAATAGTCGAGACGGTCGTGGGTGAGAAAATCCGTCTTGTGGGACTCAGCGCGTTGATGACGACGACTGTCCCGGCGATGGAGGAGACAATAAGGCAGCTCCGGGAAAAAGCCCCATGGTGCAGAGTCTGTGTCGGCGGCGCGGTGCTTACGCAGGAGTATGCGGACATGATTGGCGCGGACTTCTATGGAAAGGATGCGATGGAGACTGTCAAGTTCGCCCAGAAAGTTTTTTCACATGAGGATTGAGGACACCTGCGAGGACCGAAGTTTTTATTGCTGCCATTAAGTTTTTCCGCCCAATCTTCCGACAATGAATTGAGGTTTGGTGTTTAAACCAGGGAGATAATTATGCCAGAAGAAGAGAAAACGGGGACCGATTTTGTGACAGGGGAAAATGTTGTCCCCAAAAAAGTTTTTGTGTTCATGTTTTTTTCATTCCTCAGCCCCCTTCTCTTTTTTGCTCCGTTCACAATCATTACGGGCGGATTCACAGGGGAGGAGGCGTTGGAGTTTGTACTCAACCCAATCTACATAAGTTTCTTCGCGCTCTCGCTGGTCTCCCCCTTCATCCTTTATTTCCGCATGTCAAGCATTTTTAGGAGCTACGACGGTTCGGATAAGTCCATAGCGAAAGTGAACAAGTACGTGAAGTCCGGCGAGATGGTCTGCTTCTCGGTTCCGGTGTCGTTCTCGATGATTGTCCCGATAGTCGTGGGATTCTACACCAAGGCGCGTGGATTTGCTCCGGCGGCATTTCTTGGGGAGACGTACATCTACTACTGCTTCACGCTTTCATTCGGAGGACTGTGCGCGCTTTCGGTTCTGTCCTACATTCTGTTTGTCGCCAAGCTTGAAAACTCTCTGACGTGGCTTCCGTACAGGAGGGAATACCAGACATTCTCCTTCATAATGCGGAGCATACTGATTATGCTTTTTGATTTTGTCGGCCTCGTACTTATGACGGAATCAATTTTCGCGGTCCCGGCAAACAAGGCGGTCCCGACAATGAGTCTGCTTTTCACAAGGGTTGTTCCGTTCACCGGTTTCGCGATAGTCGCCGGATTGATTGGAGTCTACGTGCTTCTCATCGACGTGAACAACACGATTGGAAAAATCAACAAATTTGCCTACGACCTTTCGCAGAAGGACTACACCACACAAAAAATTCCCGTCCTGCTCCGGTGCGAGCTTGGGGAAATGGTGAACTCCCTCAACAGCCTGCAGAAGAGGACAAAATATCTTCTAAGAAATTTCCGCAACTCGATTGAGCTGACCACAAAAAATTCCGAGCAGCTTGAGGAGGAGATGGAGATTGTAAAAAATGAAATCAGCCAGATAACGGGCGGAATCAGCAGGGTCCAGGACGAGATGGAAAGGCAGACCAGCGGTGTCGAGGAGGCGGGGGCTTCCGTCAACCAGATTATCTCAAAGTCCAATCTTCTGAATGAAAACATCGGCTCACAGTTCGGCGAGGTGAAGGAGTCCTCCGCTGCGGTCGAGGAACTTGTGTCCAATGTCGAGAGCGTGACCATGATTCTCCAGAACAACACGGAGAGCGTCACTTCCCTGACACAGGCATCCGATGATGGACGCGCGGCAGTAGAGACAGCCGTCAAGACAGCGGAAAAAATAATCGAGCAGTCCGCCATGCTGATGGAGGCCACGTCGATAATACAGACCATAGCCTCCCAGACCAACCTTCTTGCAATGAACGCCGCAATCGAGGCGGCCCACGCGGGAGAGTCGGGAAAAGGATTCTCGGTCGTCGCGGATGAAATCAGGAAACTCGCGGAGCAGTCAAGCAGGCAGAGCCGCACAATCAAGGACAACCTCAAGGGATTCTCCACATCGATACAGACGGTCTCCACAAACACCAAGGAGGTCCAGCAGAAGTTCGACGCAATCTATGAGCTTGCGCAGACGGTCATGGCCCAGGAAAGCATCATCATGAACGCGATGGTCGAGCAGTCGGAGGGAAACAAGATGGTCCTGAAGGCAATCCAGGACATCCAGAATTCAACGGCGAACGTCACGGACAGCTCAACGGAGATGGTCGCGGGCGGACAGCAGATTATTGACGAAATGAAGAACCTTGCCGAAATCACCGGAACGATAAACAGCCAGATGAATGTCATGTCGTCCAGCATCAACGGAATCTCCACCGCGGTTCAGAAGGTCTCCATGTCATCCGATGAAAACCAGAAGAGCGTTGCCGGCATATCCAAGCAGATTCAGGAATTCAAGCTGTAGCAAATATCCGCTCCACGGCCATTTTTTTGATTTTCTAAAAACTTTGTTGCCTTATGGCGAAAAATATGTTCTAATGTATGTATTATAGAAGGGTTTTGGGCGGATTCCGTCCATCGCTTTCAGTTGATTAAAAAAGTGGAGGGACATGGATGAAAAAATCTATACGAAAAATCATCTCCCTGGTTCTTATTTTGACTGGCACGGCGGCTGCGTCGTTTTCTTTTGACCTTACATTCAGGATTTCACCGGCAATGATGATTCCAACCCAGACCTTCTACAAGCCTTCGTTCTCGGGAGCTGTCCAGGCGGATGCGGATTTGTTTGGATTCCTCACGGCGGGACTTGAAGGCATTTTCACCGTGGAGACCCCCAACCAGATGTCACAATCGCTCTCAGCAGTCGGTGGCGGAATCGGGATTGGCGCGTACTACTACCCGTTCAGCAGGCTCCATATCGGTGGCGGGGCGGCAATCGGTCTGTACTCCGCGTCAATGAAAATAGACAGGGCCGGAAGCGAAAAGGATGACGTAAATTTTTCTGACTTCTACTGGAGGGCATACGCCGAGGCTGGATTCAGAATCAACCCGACCGTGACGGTCAACGGCTTCGGTGGATTCGCGTCATACAATGTCAACGGCTCAAACCCTGTCGCGTCCGGTCCATTTTTCGGTGTGTCCGCAAGGATTGCCATTACGGTTGGAAAGTCCGGTTCCAGCGGATTCCGTGTCAACATCGACCAGCCAAGTCCGGCCTACCCTCTTTTCATGGGAGTCTACAAGGACAACGGTTTCGCGCTGGCCAGCATAACAAACCTTGAGGGAGCCGAAATCACCGACGTGAAAATTTCGTTCAGGGCCGGAAAATATACAAGCGAGACAAAAATCTGCGATGAGATTTCCAGAATCAACAAATACGGAACGGTGGAGGTCCCCGTCACGGCCGCATTCAGCCCGGAGATTCTTAAATTCAGCGAGAACGGAAAAATATCAGGGGAGCTTGTCATAGACTACAGGCTGCTCGGGACAAAAAAACAGTCGGTCCAGAACATAATCGTGGACGTTTACAACAGGAACTCATTCTCATGGGACGATGCGGCAGCGCTCTCCGCATTTATTTCGCCGGACGTTCCCGAAATCCTTGAGTTCTCAAAATATGTCGCGGGAGTGGCGAGAAACGGATACAGGACAGGAATCAGCAGGAACCTTGAGATGGCGGCCGCCATGACCGAGGCCCTCACGCTTTCGGGTGTGAAATTCACGAAGGACCAGACCACCCCGTACACGGAATTCCATGTCAGTCCGGAGCTTGACTCAATCCAGCACGCGCTCCAGACAATGAATTTCCTTGGTGGCGACTACGATGATCTGGGAATCCTCCTTGCGAGCTGCCTTGAGTCCGTTGGTGTCCCAACAGGCTACCTTATATGCGACGACGATTTCATTGTCCTTGTCGATCTGCAGGTCTCGCCCACATCCGCCGGAAACCATTTCGGGGATCCCGAGACTCTTGTTACCGACGACACCACCGCATACTTCGGCCTCTCGATGAAAAACTTTTCCGCAGGATTCATAGGCAGCATGAGGGCGGCGCAGAATACAATCAAGCGCGCGAACAACGAGGAAATCTATGCGGAATACATCAGCACGCACGAGGCATGGGATTTCTATCCGCCTGTAATCTACTCGGGCGCGAACGGTCTTTTCAGAAACCCGATACAGTCCCAGCTTGAGCTTGCATACAAGAATGCTCTTGACACATACTCGAACACGGAGATTTCAAGGGTACTGGCAAACGCAAAGGCCAGCGGCGACCCGAACAAGATTGGACTCGCGCTTGTCAGAATTGGACGCTACGCCGAGGCGAAAAATGAATTCGCAAAATCCAATTCCACAACGGCTATGAACAATCTGGCAAGCGTCTATGTGATTGAGGAGAACTACGACGCGGCAATCAAGCAGTACATGAAGGTCCTTGAGCGTGACCCGGAGAATGTGACAGCAAAGAAAGGAATCGACAAAGCCAAGTCGCTAAAGGGGCTGTGATATGAAGAAGATTCTAGGCAAAAGACTTGGTCTGGCACTCGCCCTGCTTCTTTCCGGATCCAGTGTGTTCGCGCTTGACCTGCAACTCAGAATCCTCCCGCACATGGGAATGCCGATAGGACTTCCCCTTTCCCTTTCCCCCGGATTCACGGCGGCTGTTGATGTGGCCCCGATAACGGTCCGCGGAAGCGACAGCATTTATTTTTCGGCGCAGGGGTCCTTTGACTTCCTTCGCGGAAACGGAATATCGAACCTGTTCATGCTTGATCTGGGGCTTGGCGCTGGATACGAGTTCAAAATTGTTGACCGGTTCAGCATCTCCGGCGAGGCCACGCTTGGAATTTGGAACATCCCCAAAAGCGACTCGAACAAATTTTCATCGGGGCGCGGATTCTCAATTGGCGCAAGGGTCTCGGCAAATGCCCATGTGCTTCCGTTCATGAGCGCGGGCGCGTTTGTCGGATTCAACTATCTCGGGAGCAACGAGCCTTTCATGTGCGACCTGAAATTTGGAGCGTTTGTCAGAATCAACCTGACCAAGGCCATATCATCCAAATCCGAAATCACATCGACGGACCTGGAGGTTTCGCCGCTCTTCCCGGTATTCTACAGCCACTACTACGACAATGAGTTTGGCTCCATAACATTTGTGAACAACGCTGGAAACAAAATAACCGATGTGGAGGTCTCAATATTTATAGAGGAGTTCATGTCGAACGAGAGCGTCATAAAGAAAATCGACTCCCTGCGGAACGGTGAAGAATTTACAGTCGAGCTCACGGCATTCCTGAACGAGAGCATCCTGAACACAATCATGCAGCACCAGACAAACGCCACTGTGACGGTGTCATACAAAAACCTGGGACTCAGGACCTCACACTCCGAGACAGTTCCGCTGACAACGCTGAGCCGAAACAACATGTCCTGGGAGGACGACGCAAGGGCCGCCACATTTGTAAGTGGAAAGGACTCCAGCGCGTTCCGATTCGCCCGTTTTGTGCAGCTTGTAATGATGAACCAGCTCAACGGCTCCGAGTCCGTGAACATACAGTACGCGAGGGGAATTTTTGCGGCCCTCAAGGCATACGGAATAAACTATGTAATCGACCCGTCATCCGCGTTCACCGACAACGTTGGATCGGCCAACATCGACTTCCTACAGTTCCCATACCAGACCCTGCTCTACCATGGTGGAGACTGCGACGACCTGACAATATTGAACTGCTCACTTCTTGAGGCACTGGGAATCGAGACCGCGCTCATAACAGTTCCGGGACACATCTACATGGCGTTCGACTCGGGCTACACGGTTTCGGAGGTCGGAAGAATTGTGGACGGAAACTACATCATCCATGGAAACAAAGTCTGGATTCCTGTCGAGATAACAATGTGCCAGGACACCTTCCAGATGGCCAAGAACATGGGAATGATTGAGTGGAACAAATCCGGGACCTCCGCCGCGATAATCCCGGTGCACGAGGCATGGGAAAAATACAAGCCGGTTAGCATCCCGGATTCTGATGTGAATTTCGAACTTCCTGAAAGCACAAAGGTTATCAGGAATTTGAGATAGATTGACAAGGAGGTTATTATGAAAAAAATTTTTGCAACCACGGTATTGATGGGGATTTTCTGCGCGGCACTTTTTGCTGAGGGATTCACAGTAAAAAAGCTTGTCGGAAAAGTTTCCTACGAATCCACGCCCGGAGTTTGGACCAAGCTGAAGAACGGGGACAAAATCACCGGGGACACAGTAATTGACGTAAGTCTCCACTCGCAGATTGAGATAAGCGGCGAGGACGGAAAGATTTACACAATCAAGGCAATGAAAAAAGGCAAGGTCGCGTCATTTGTCACAAAAACATCCGGACTGAAAAAAAGCAGCACGGCAACCGGCAGCGCAGTAGCTGGTGACACTGGGGCGGGAAAAACAATTTCCACATCATCATCAAGAGCGTCCGACGCGCAGGAGGATTTGGTCTGGGCCGACGAGTGACGCTGGACTAAAAAACTGAACCATTCCCGCACTTGCCTGCGGGAATTTTTTATTCTCACAACTTTTTTATGCCGGGATTTTTATCATGCTTGAGGATTTAAACGAAGAACAAAAACTTGCGGTGACAGCGACGGAAGGATTTGTCAGGGTGATTGCCGGGGCCGGTTCCGGAAAGACACGTGCACTTTCCCACAGGTTCGCGTATCTTGTAAACTGCATCGGGATTCCGCCATCAAACATTCTTTGCGTGACATTCACCAACAAGGCCGCAAACGAAA
>DGGQ01000192.1 GCA_002392275.1 Treponema sp. UBA3870 | reverse complement strand
TTAGAGTAACGCAAAATAAAGACAGAATACAGCTTTAAATATGGATTGTCAAAAGCAGCGCACTTGAGATTGATTATTGCATGAAGATTGATTACAATATCAAACTGTATAGATTTAAAATTTGGTGAATGCAAGGAGAAAAAGTATGGAGCCTTATGTTTATCCAGAGGGATGCGTTTTTGATTCACTTGAAGACATTGCCGGAAAAAAAATCACGATAATGGGGCTTGGTCTCAACGGTGGCGGCGAAGCCTGTGTCAGATTTTTTTTGAAGCACGGAGCCTACGTCACTGTAACGGACATGAAGACTCCCGACCTTCTTGCCCCGACCCTAAAAAAAATTTCCGATGACACTGAGCTGGACAAAAGCAGGCTTTCCTACGTTCTGGGCCGCCACAATATTGAAGATTTTTCCGAGGCCGACTGTGTGATAAAAAATCCGGGAGTAAAAATCCAGGGCAACGAATATCTGGCTGCGGCAAAGGCAATCGAAACCGACATCAGCATTTTTCTTCATTTCACAAAGGCCCCGATTATTGCTGTCACCGGAAGCAAGGGAAAAAGCTCAACAGTCAGCGCAATTGATTTCGGACTAAAGAACGCCGGGTTCAAATCATTTCTTGGCGGAAACATAACTGTAAGCCCCCTCACATTTTTGGACAAGACCGACGGAATGACTCCCGTTGTCCTTGAGCTCTCCAGCTGGCAGCTTGCCGATTTGCGTGGACGGAAAGCTCTCAAACCAAAGATTGCAATCATAACAAAAATTGTTCCGGACCATCAGAACTGGTACGACGGAATGGACAGCTACATTGCCGACAAAAAATTAATCTACGCGGACCAGGACGAAAATGATTTCACAATTCTTGATTTTGATGCGGACGACTATCTAACAGAAACAGCTTCTCCAAAGAAAGGATGCAAATGCTGGGGCGACCTTTTTGCGTCAGAGACACACGGAAAAGTTCTGCGCTACAGCACATCGATTCTTCCGGCAGGAGTGTACGGAGCTTTCCAGACAGACCTGGACAGTTCTACCGTGTATGGGTATTCAAGACTGCCCGATGAACTCCTGAGCAAATCCGCAAGAGAAAAAAATGTTGCGGAAGAAAAAATAATGGGCGAGCTTCTTGTTCCTGGAGCGCACATGAGAATCAACGCACTGAACGCCGCTCTTGTTCTGCGCCTGATGCACGTCTCACCCGAACAGACCATGAATATTGTTGACTCGTGGAAGGGAATTCCACACAGGCTGGAGCATTTCTGCAAATGGAAAAACCCGTACAACTCAATAAAACTTTCTTTCTACAACGACACCTGCGCGACAATCCCAGAAGCATCTGTTGCGGCGGCAATGTCATTTTCACGGAGGGTTGTTTTGATTGCTGGAGGAACGGACAAAAATCTGGACTTCACTCCCCTCTTTGAGTTGATGGCTGGAAGAAAAGGAAAAAAATTTGTTCCGCAAAAACTCTATCTACTTTCTGGAACCGGAACAGACAAGCTCACGCAAATGCTGGACCAAAAATACATCAACTACAGCGGACCTTACGACTCACTGGGCGCGCTTCTTGGTGTAATGAAAACAGACTTAATGAGCGACAGGGCGGAAGCAAATTTTGCTTACTATGATTACGCGGAAGAAATACCGGTTGTGTTTTCTCCGGGTGCGACATCTTTTGGAATGTTCGCAAACGAGTTTGACCGTGGAAACAAATTCAAGGACGCGGTGACTGACACATTCGGAAACTAAAAAAATCAACAACACGGGAGAAAAAAATGGACGAACTATATAACGAGCTTTTGAATCTGAGACAGCACATAAAGGACACTGCGGAAACAGAAAGAGTCCCGACAGTCTGCTCCGACGATGTGCTCAGGGTGATTGCGGAAATGGAGCCGGTAAAACTTTCAGATTTTGATTCAATCCCCGGTGTGGGAAAAAGTTTTATCGAAAACTATGGCGAACAGTTTCTGCGTGTAATAAACAAATATCTCAGGCGCACACAGAGCAGCGGATTTACAAAAGTCACAATCACAAAAAACGTGCAGGAAACTTTGAAGGAGCTTGAAAAAAAACTAATCAACATCAACCGGCGCAACCATCTTCTTTACATGCCAAAGCTGCAATCAAAATATGCGGTGGATTTGTTCAGCCCCGACTATGATGCACGCGACATAATTTTGGGAACTGGCAGAAAAATAGAAGTCGCGAATCTGAAGAACGAAAGCCAGCTAAAAAAAATTACAGCCCTTCTCCGCTCGAACAACAGGCTTGTGAGGGACAAAGGACAGAACGATCTTTTTATTGCGTATCCGTTTGTGAAAGGAAAACTCACCGGAGAAAATTTTGAGGTCCGCGCACCGCTTGCACTTTTTCCAGTGACAGAAGAAAGAACCCCGTCGTCAATAAAAATTTCGCTCGACCGTTCAAGGGACATCCTCTACAACACGACATTGATTCTTGCGTACTTCAAGACAAACAATCTGAACCAGACTCTTCCGCCCGATGAAATTGAGGACACAGCCAAGGAAACATTTTTTGAAAGCATAAAAGTTTTCTATAAAAATGCGGACCTTGAAATACAGCTGGAGGAATCCGAAAACGAGCTTCATCCTTTTGTGGACTACACCGCGGACACATTCCCCGAATTCCAGAGCGGACAGCTTTTTTTGGACAACAGCATAGTTATTGGGACATTCCCCATCTGCTCCTCCTCAATTCAAAAAGATTTCCAGAAAATCGTTGAGGAAGGTTCAATCAACACTCTGCTTAACGATTTGCTTGCAGATTCAGATGACGCTCCTCCATCGACAGACGAAAATCCTATTCTGGAAAACAACATAACCTACATCAACGACATGAACAGCTCGCAGGAAAAAGTTTTGAACACAGTGCAGGTTGCAGACGAGCTTGTAATGGAAGGACCTCCGGGAACTGGAAAGTCCCAGACAATCACCAGCTTGATTTCACAGGCCGCGTTGAACGGTCAGACAGTTTTGATGGTCTCCGAAAAAAAGACCGCGCTCGATGTTGTCTATTCGCGCCTTGGGGATTTGTCGAGATTTGCGATTGTGATTGACGATGTTAACGACAAAAATCTTTTTTACTCGCAGATGTCGAATATAATTTCACAAAACGAATCGGGCCAGACGGAAATAAAATCTTCGCAAAATCTTTCGGCTGAAATTGACACGCAGATTGACAGTCTTGAAAGAATTGCAAAAGAACTTTACACAGTTGATAAATTTGGAATTGAGCCGTACAGACTTTACCTCAACTGTCCGCATAAAAATTTTTCAAACACAGAAGAATTTGAAAAAGAAAAACTTTTTGAGCGCGAGGTTCCTTCCCCGCTTCTTGATTACAACTACGAGACCCTTTCAAAATGCTCAAAGACTTTCACCGACGAGGACCTTGTTTCAAAAGCCGACGAATACACATCGCTCGAAAAAGAGTTTCCGTGGATGAAAAATCTACGCGACACCCTTACCGATTTTGATGTGCAGCGCATGAACGAAAAATGGCTTCCGCTGAAAAATGAAATTGAAATTCTCAATAGGAAGAATGCGATTGCAAGACTCTTTTCAGGCGGAAAGACTCGTGGAGCTGTAAAACAGTTTGTCGAAACATTTTTTGACGCAAACACAAAACAGAACAGAAATCTGCTTTTAAAGAGCAGCGATGATTTTACATCCGGCATTGAAAGATACGGACGCTACCATGCGTTGAGGCCTGCCTACACGGCTCTTTCACCAGAGGAAAAAAACTATTTCACGGCAATGAAGGCGGTCCAGCGTCAGTGTGAAAATTCACTTTCCGAAGCAAACAGGGAGGTCAAGGATTTTGTTCTCTACAGGCATCTGATGGATTTTGAAACATCGCACAGAACAACGCTTATGAACATTTCAAATTTCCCGGCAACAATTCGTTCAATCAGCGAGGACATACAGAAAAAAAGAAAAATCACACGGGAGAATCTTGAACGAAAACTTTTCGACTCGCTTGCGCTTCTCACACAGTCAAAACGTCACAACGACATACAGCGGGCGGTTGAATCAAAAAGACGCATGAGCGTTAACAAGTTTATAAACAAATTTGACTTCGAGCTTTTTAAATCAATAAAGGTCTGGCTTCTTACACCGGAAGTTGTTTCGGAAATCATTCCGCTCCAGATTGGAGTTTTTGATTTGCTTGTATTCGACGAGGCTTCCCAGATGTATGTTGAAAAAGGTCTTCCATCAATTCTGCGCGCAAAAAAAGTTGTCGTGGCCGGTGACCAGAAACAGCTGCGCCCATCAAGTCTTGGAACAGGAAGAATGACAGTTGACGAGGATGCTCTGGACGAGGACGAGGAGATTTCAGCCGCACTTGAAGAAGAAAGTCTTCTTGATTTGGCAAAATACCGATACCCCGATACCCTACTCAATTTCCACTACCGCTCGAAGTACGAGGAGCTGATTGCATTCTCGAACTACGCTTTTTACGGCGGACAGCTTTATGTTTCTCCAAATGTTGCGGAGCCTGAGACACCTCCAATCGAAGTGCATAAAATGAGTGGAGCAATATGGGACAAAAGACGGAATCAAAAGGAGGCGGAATACATTGTTGGTCTTCTGAAAGATATTTTCGCAAACAGAAAGGAAAATGAGACAATCGGAATCATAACGTTCAACACAAGCCAGCGCGATTTGATTGACGATTTGATAGACAAGGAATGTATGCAGGACAGCGAGTTTGCGGAAAAGATTCGTGTGGAGCTTGCGAGAACCCAGGACGGAGAGGACATTGGTCTTTTCGTGAAGAACATTGAAAACGTCCAGGGCGACGAGCGTGACATTATCATTTTCTCAATCGGATACGCAAAAAATGCAAGCGGAAAATTTATCCAGAACTTTGGATGGCTCAACCAGGCGGGGGGCGAAAACAGACTCAATGTTGCAATCAGCCGTGCAAAGAAAAAGGTCCACATCGTAACAAGTTTTGAGCCGAACGAAATGAACGTCGATAATGTAAAAAATCCTGGACCCGCAATCCTCCAGAAATATTTGGAATATGCGGCGGCAGTCAGCACAAAAAACAGGAAACTTGCAAAAGACATTCTACTTTCATTCTGCCCGGGACGTGGAGACAGCCAGAGCGAGCGTGAACATGACGGGAGCTATCTTGACGATGTTGCGCAGTCTCTTGGCGAGGAAGGATTTGAGTTCGAGCGCGACCTTGGAATTGGCGGATACAGCATTGACTTTGCAATCAAAAAGAACGGGCGCTATGTGCTTGGCATTGAATGTGACAGCGGACTCTACAGACGGAGCTCCAGCGCAAGGGACAGGGACTACCACAGGCAAAAATATCTTGAGAGCCGTGGATGGAAACTCATAAGGATATGGTCGCCATCATGGTGGAAAGACAAAGCCTCCGTCATCCAGATGATAAGCGACGCATACGACACTGCTGAATAAAAACTGAACACGGGTCTGCATTTTTTGCCGGCCCATGTTTTTTATCAAGACATTTGTTTTTCAGAAAAAAATCCCCCGAGTTTTAGATAGTCAACAGACTTTTCCAGTGCGGCAACAGTTTTTGTCTCAAGGACGCACCGCGCGTTACATGATCCTGCAAGACGCAGCCGTTCCGCAATGTCAATTTCCCCATCGCCAAGTGCAAGATGGTTTTTCGGTGGATTTTCCGAACCATCATGGATATGGAAATGGATGAGCCTGTCAACGTGGTCCATTATAAATGGTACATCAATTTCATGGACGGCCTTCGAGTGCCCGATGTCCCATGTCAATGCAAAGTGCGGACTTTCAAGAAGCATTTCTATCGCATGTTTTTCATAGTCCATAAATCCGTCTGTATTTTCCACAACAATTTTTATATCAGCATCGCCTATCCATTCTCTGCATTTTGATTTAAATCTTTCGTAGGACTTTAAGTAGGTTTCAAAATCACGTTCATACATGCGTACTTTTTTATCCGGGAGTGTTATGTAGATTCCATGGTTCATGTGCATGTTCAAAGTCAATGGCTGTTTTTTGTCGCCATATTTTTTGCAGAGCGGGACAAGTTTTTTTGCGGCATTGATTGTCCGCCTCACAGTTTCAAGATAGGCCTCCGAAACAAGACTGTTGAAATCCGCGACATTCAGATTCTCATCCAGATGGATTGTGAAATAAATCTTTTTTCGCCCACCCGCATCCAGAAGAAAATCAGTCCGTTCCAGCGTCTCCAATTGGTATTCCGGGAAATTCATGTTCAGCTCAATGAAATCAAGACCGAGCCTTGAGCACAGATTGATGTTATCCTCAAGCGTCCTGTTTTCAATCAGCGTTGGCATTCCGAACTGCATTTTTGATTCACATCCGGCCATAATTTTTTTCTCCATGCATTAAAACTATTTGCACAAATCATCCACTGCTTCAATCGATTTTGCCGACAGCTCGACCCATGCAGGAATGAATCCACTTTTCACAGCGTTTCTAACGGAACGAATGTTTGACCAGGCCGAACAGTAAAACGGAACTTTGCCGCGATTTAAAATCTCTTTTGCAAGCGAACTTGTCAATGCCGATGCAATTCCTTTTCGTCTGTATTCGGGAAGAACGTCAACACCAATCTGCCACATAGAGTCACAGTCCGCGGAACATGCCGCAAACCCAACAAGTTTTCCACCGTCATACGCACCAAGCCCAAGCACGTCCAGATTTTTTCTTTCCTCGCAGAGCGCGTTGCTCCATTCCGGAAGATACAGATTTTCAAAATCCTTCTGAACAAGAATACGGACCTCGTAGGGACAGCTCAAATCGGGAATGTGGTCCACATCGGGAAGATAATATTCGGCCATAAAGCAAACTTTGTGTCCCCTTTCGACCAGACGCTCGTTCAGCCAGTGCATGTCGGGAGTTTCAAAACAGTTGTAGAATTTGCACTTCCCGACAAACTCGGAGACGGTCGCAAAAACTTCATCCGTAGCGGCGGCCACAACATTGTTGCCATAGGAAACCAGATTGCACGTGATTGGTTCCTTGTAATATTTTCTGACATTTTTTCCTGGACAACGTGGGACCACAATATTTTTGTCCGACAAAAAATCTGAGGCAAGACACCCAATGTCCTCCGCCGACTGACGCATCGCAATTTCCAAAATCTCTTTATTAGTCAATGATTAAATCTCCTCTGGCTAAAAATATACAGGATTTTGTGCAAGTTTTCCATAAGCAGATTTTGCCGCACCACCTTTTAACTTTTGTCGCTCTGTGATATAATTCTTGGCATGACTAAGACTACTCTTGTTGCCGGAAAAGATATGCCGGCCTGCACTAAATTTGCTGACACACTTGCCCAGGCTGGCAGACGTGTTGTTGCATGCGGTGACTATGAAGATATAAAGGACGAATCCGGAACTACGGAGCGGCAGCAGAAACTTATGGACATGGCATCAGGAGTTTCCACCGTGCAATGGAACAGAGGCTCCCCCATTTCAGCGAGGACCTTGATTTTGAATGCGGAAAGCGTTTTCGAGACACTGGACGAGGTGGTTCTCTATTTTGACGAAGAACTCTACGCATCCCGGGCCAACCAGGTTGATTTACAGGAATGTTCAAGAGGCTCCAACGAAATGGTGCTTTCATACCAGTATCTAACTCTGGAAGCCCTCAACAGATTCAAAGCCAGAAAGTCCGAAGAAAATCCGGGGACCCTAATCTATCTGCTGAAGGAGGGACCGTCGGCGGCTGATGCTGTGCGTGCTCCATCTTTGAGGAACGGCGCATACTCGATTGCATCCCCTGTTGTTGCTGCGGCTGCCACATCGTTCATGGCGTTTGCGGAAAACATTGCCGCAATCTACGGGGACCTGCCATATCTGAATGTACTTATGATCCGCGGGGACAAATCGATGGACACTGTTGCGAATGAGGCATCCCTTGCAAAATGGCTTGTCTATTATACGGACAGCTACTTTGAGCAGAAGACAAGGAAAAACATAAAGACATCCCTAAACTGGGTCCGACCGGGAACAAAGCTTCAGGGCAACGGATTTTCCATTTTCGGCAAAAGGTAGGACAGCGACTTGGGGACATTAAATTTTACTGTTGACTGGAATTTTATTCTGGACTGCACAATAAAGATTGTCGCGAGCGTTGTATGCGGATTTGTTCTTGGCATGGAAAGAAAAAGCCGGAACCAGGCCGTGGGAATCAGGACGCTGATTTTGATTTGCGTTTCATCAACACTGCTCTCGATTCTCTCAATCTACATTCCGACCATATCGCAAAAGACGGCGGACTCGACTCGAATAATTTCCGGAGTTGTAAGCGGCATAGGCTTTTTGGGCGGTGGAGCGATACTGCGGCATGGTATGAACATCAAGGGACTGACATCGGCAGCGATAATCTGGACGGCATCGGCAATGGGGCTTGCACTGGGCGCGGGACTTTACGTACAGACATTGATTGTGCTTGCGGTCGTCGAGCTGACTCTGCTTCTGGTAGAAAAACTTGAGCACAAATTTTTTCCAGAAATCAACAAAAAGGGGCTGCACCTTGTTTTTGAAAACGCACCGGTCGATATGGACAAAATCAAAAAAACTCTGGAGTCCAGCGGAATAAAAATCTTCGACCAGAACATGACAAGGGACCTGACCCGTGGCACACTCATTCTGCACTACTCAATCAACCTTTCGAGCATGAAAGATTTGGAGCCGCTTGTCCAAAAACTACAGTCCGTCGGAATGTTGACAGAGTTTTCTGTCACGGATTGAGCAAACAGGCTGATTTTATTTTGCCTTCATTCCATAACCAAATTTATACGTGCCGCCGACAAAAAGATTTGGAATCACCGAGCCAAAGACCGTTATTATTACGGATGTGTTTGGATCGTCACTCTCAACATAGGCAGGATACCAGTCGATTCCAAGCCTCAAAGCCAGGCTATTTGAAAATCCATTTTTTATAGGAAAAAGGTCAATGTCCCAGTTGAATCCAACATAGGGAGCACAGCCCTCAATGCCCGGAAAAAAAATTATGCCGCCCATCACGCATCCATTGTAAAAAGAAAAACCAAGATAGGGATTGAACGAAACGCCGAAGGCATATCTGTCGGAGGTTTTCAGCCATGACTCGCGGAACATAAATCCAATGCGTCCGCCAACTTTGTTGTTTCTGGTCGTAATGTCCACACCCAAATCGGTGCAGTTTGAAAAATTCAGGAGCCTTGTTCCAACAGTGTCGGAAAGGTTGATTTCAAAACGGAGGTCCTCCTCAATCGCCTCGTCTGAAAATCCAAAGCCCAGAGCCAGAAATGTAAGAAACAATGCCGCAACAATTTTTTTTGCAAATCTCATAAGAAACCTCATGAAAATGTTACAACAATGTCCTTAAAAAGTCGAGACCCGAAATCTATGAAAGTGCTGAGTAATACACTAAGCGTTAAACTGAGCTTACAGGCAACTTTATCAATAGGCAAGCTCGAAACTGAAGATTTTTGATTCTATAGATGCCCTTGAAGAAAAATCGATTTACGTTTATTTTTATGGAATGAATCTAGCGGAACTTAGAAAATCGATTGAAGAGAACATCAGCTTCACATTCGCAAGGAGCGGTGGAAACGGTGGACAGAATGTAAACAAAGTGAACACGAAGGTCCATGGGATGCTTCCGGTCAACGCAATCCGTGGTCTGGACGAAAACGAAATGGTGGCCGTTCTAAAAAAACTTGACGGAAAAATCAACAGCGAAAAAAAACTCTGCATAGATGTGGACGATGAGCGGCACCAGGAATCCAACAGAAGGATTGCGGTGGACAGGCTTGAAAGTTGGATTAGAAATGCCGCATATATAAGGCCAAAAAGGAAGAGGACAAAACCGACGGCGGCATCAAGGGAAAAGCGTCTTGCGGGGAAAAAGATTCGGAGCCTAATAAAAAAGAACAGGGCCGCAAACAGGTCAATTGATTTTTAGCAGGAGAAAAACATGGAGACAATTTTTGGAGCAATTTTTTGTGTGGCGATGATTGCGGTGGTCATAATCACAAGCAGGCTGAAAAAAAAGTCCATACAGAAAATCTACGAGCAGTTTCAGGAAAAGGATTTCGCATACACGCTTGTTTTCAGAAGCAACGAATGGGGACCGTCAACTGAAAAAATTATTCTGAACACCGGAAAGATTACAGAAAGTTTTAGCGACGATAAACTTGATGCCGCAAATTTTAATGTGAGCGTGAAATCGGAAATCCTTGACGACGGGTCGGACACTCCTGTTGAAAAAGAAAAAAATGTTCCAGTAAAAAGGGCCTATCTCTGCGACATTGACGGAAATGAAATCATAAAGTCCGAAGAAGATTCCAGCTCCGAAATTCCTGACGACGAGACAAGCAGCGCCACACATATCGCACTGGAAATTGAAAACTCTCCCGGCGACGCTTTTTCAAGTCCGTTCATCTATGACTCGGAGCAAAAGCACAACAGATGGAAAAAAATCTACGACTTTAAGATTGGGCACAACCTTTTTGAAAAAGAGATGAGCGAATGTAGTGACTGGTTTTCTCCCGCAGCACAAAAATTCCGTCCGCTAAAAAACAGTGGCGAACAGAATGCCTTTTTCTATATCCCGGAAAATGTGGGCGCAAAGGAAAAATCCGCACACCCGCTTATGGTTCTGAGTCTTGGAGAAAAATCCCGGACCGACATTCCGATGACAGTGCTTGAGAACTATCTCACGCCGCTTGTGGATGATAAAATCCAGACGAGCCTTGGAGGTCTATTTGTTCTCTGCATGAAGTCCAAATCTGAAAAAATTCTTTCCCGCTTCATCAAAAAAAATCGCGCAATCAACAGGGACAAAATCACCATGATTGACATTTCGGAAGGCGATGAAAAACTCCGGGAATGGATTAAAAATCAGAACGAAAAAAATCAGGAAAACTAAAGGAAACATCGCATTTTCAAAATTAACTGGAAAATCAAAAAAATGGAGAAAAGAATGCTTGAATTTAAAAATTGGCATGAAGATGATGGAATTGTCTTTCACTATGAGACGCAGATTAGTTTTTCCCAGGCGGACATAAACGGGAACATCAGCCTGAACGAGCTTCTAAGAATCACCTCGGATGTCGCGGTGGAGGATTACAGGCAGCAGGGTCTTTCGCGGGAGTTCCTAAAGGAAAATGGTGTAGCTATCTTGGTTTCAAGGGTCGCGTTCCATTTCCACAAAATGCCCAGGGAGAATCAGAAGATTTCGGTGGTGACGTGGGAAGAAAAGCCCGAGGCCCTGCAGCTTAAACGTGCGTACAGAATCAGCGACGAAAATGGAAACCCGCTTGTTGACGGTCTGAGTTCATGGATTGTAGTGAACCTTGAGGCAAGGCGGATTATGCCGACAAAGGATTTCAAGCTCCACAAGCCGAACGACTACCAGAGGCAGAACGGATGCATGAAGCCCGGAAAGATTTACCTTCCCGAAAATCTGGTCGAAGTTGACTCAAGGAAGATACGCTTTTCCGATTTGGACTCCAACGGGCACACGACCAACTCGCGCTACGGAGCTTTCATTGCGGACGCACTTCCACTTGAATACCGGGGCAGGCAGCCCAGCGATTTTAAAATCAACTACTCAAAGGAGGCCATGCTCGATGAGGACGTGCACATTCTCAGCGCGGAAGCCGAAGTTGACGGAAAGAAAAAACTGGTCTACGTCGGAAAAACGGACAAAGGAAATTCCTTTGAGGCGGAGCTTTATTTTTAGAAAAAAAACACTGGTCAATCCACATTCGGACCGGCCAGTGCTTTGGGAGATTTATTTTTTACTGCTTCTTTCCCTGGTTTGCAACAGCAGCCTGTTTTGCGGCTATTGCCTCCTGGTCTCCAAGGTAGTAGTGCTTTACAACATTGAAGTTGTCGTCGAACTCATAGACAAGCGGAGTGGCTGTCGGGATGTTCACTCCAAGAATTTCCTCCGGGGTCATCTTGTCCAGATAGTACACCAATGCGCGGAGCGAGTTTCCGTGTGCGGCAATGATTACACGCTTTCCAGATTTCATCGCTGGCTTGATTTCCTCAAGGAAGTATGGAACCACACGCTGGATTGTTGTCTCCAGGGACTCGTTCTGGGGAATAAACGACGGGTCAATTTCGCGGTACATGTCCAGCTTCTTTGTTGACCTTTCGTCGTCATCGGCAAGAACCGGAGGCTTGACATCAAATGAGCGTCTCCAGATTTTTACCTGGTCCTCGCCAAACTTTGCCGCTGCATCCGCCTTGTTCTTTCCCTGGAGGTCGCCATAGTGACGCTCGTTCAGCTTCCATGTCTTGATTACGGGCAGCCAGTTTCTGTCCATCTCGTCAAGGATTCCGTTCAGCGTATGGATTGCGCGCTTGAGATATGAAGTATAGCAGACATCAAAGTCATAGCCCTCTTCCTTCAAAAGTTTTCCCGCACTCTTTGCTTCCTCGCGTCCTTTTTCGCTAAGCTCAACATCTGTCCAGCCAGTGAAAAGATTCAACTTGTTCCACTCCGACTCTCCGTGGCGAACCAAAACCAACTTTGTCATTTTGTACACTCCTAAATCTAATAGAAACAATGCCAAAGGCAAAAGCTTCTGGATTTGTTTTTTAAGGGAACCTCTAAAATCTTCTGTTTTTAGAGATGTCATTAAACTATATCAAAAAATCTAGACTTCCTCAATCTGGTCGGAACCAGATTCGTCAGCCGTGGATTCATCGTCGCTTTTTGGAGGAACGACAACCTTTGGCTGGACCGGACCAAATTCTTTTTCAATGAACGCGGCTATCTGCTTCAGGGCTTTCTTTCCTTCCCCGGTGTTCTGGAGCAAAACCCAGTCGTGGCACATCTTCTTTTTGACAAGCTCAAGCGGCACATCCCCGTTTTCAATTTTGGAAACCAGCTGCCCGATTGATTCAGCGTAAAGCTCCTTCGTGCCATAAAAGAGACAGGTCGGAGGAAAATTGGAGCAGTCCACACGTATTGGATCCGCATCGGATGAATCGAGATGGACATTCTTGAACCAGTTTGCGGCAATCAGTCTGTCGGCCTCGACGCTCATCATGCGGTCATTCTCCTCGGAGGACTTTCTTTTTTCAAGGCCCTCACCATCATCAAGACCAACGGCGGGGGAAATCAGCACAAGTTTTGACGGACGGCCAGCCACACGGTAGCACAGGCTCATAGCGACATTCGCACCGTAGCTGTCACCAACAAATACAATCCTTTTTGCGGACCACTCCTTCAGCATGTCGGCGTAAACTTTTTGCAGCCACCTGAGGGCAAAACGGACATTGTTTTTTGGGGCAAGGGGATAGAACGGCAGATAGACGACAGATTTTGTGACATCGGCAAGCCTCGCGGCCATGACGAACTGTTTCTTTGAAGGTCCAAGGATTCCACATCCACCGTAGACATACAGAATGGCCCTGGCGGCTTCGCTATTTTTTGATTTTATTGCGAACACAGGATTCTCATCGTCGCCTGTTTTTGTCACATCGTATTTTTTATAGCACCAGTCCGGAAGATCGCTCACGGACTCATGCTCCTCCAGCTGCTGGCAGAATTTTTTCTTCTGGTCCCCCGCAAGGGCCTCCATGATAGAATACTTTAAGCTCATTTTGTTTTCCTTATAATCCGCAATTTTACCATAAGGATTTTACAATGTCCACTTTAATATGGCAAGCCCAAAGAACTCACCCCCTTTGACATTTTGGGTGGGCATCAATATAATCCGTAGGCAACTTGCGTTTGGGGGAGATATGGGCAACAAATTTCTTAGACAGATTATTGTTCCGCAGTTCTGGAAAAAATTTTGCATAATGATTGGCGGGATTTTTTTTATGGGATTCTTTTTGTCCTTCCTGATTGAAATCAAGTGGGGAACGGACCCGTACACTTTTCAGAACACCATAATCTCCAGAAGGATTGGATGGCAGTTCGGGACATGGCAGCTTGTTCTGAATCTGGTTCTGCTTGTGGTGATGGTCATAATCAACTGGCGGCTTATTGGTCTTGGAACCATAGCGAACATGGTTCTGATTGGCTACATATCCGATTTTTTCCGCTGGGTCTGGGCAAAAACTTTCCCGGCGCTCACAACAATCTGCAGCTCCCCCGAAATGCTCTGGGCAAAAATCCTTATGTTCTCGGCGGCAATCCTTCTTTTTGTAATCAGCGCGGCATTCTACATCAACGCGGAGATGGGACTTTCCCCCTACGACGGAATTGCGACCATCATTGGCGAAAAACTAAAAAGGATTCCCAGGGCCGTAACCAGAATGTGCTACGACTTGTTTGTAATAGTGGTTGGCCTTCTTTCGAGCATAGGTTCGGGAATAGACATTGCCACATCGCTGGTCGGCTCCATAGTCATGGCTCTGACGCTCGGTCCTGCGATTCAGCTTGTTGGCAGATTCGTGAGAAAGAGGATTCTGAAAATCGAAGAAAAAAAATAGACGGACCATCCTTGGCGCACCGCTAACGAGAAGTCTTTATGGAGGATTTTATGAGGAAAGGATTTTTCAAAACCACGCTCTTGCTGATTGCGCTTCCGCTGATTGGGGCAACGACATTCGCCCAGGGAAAAGATGACTACACCGATGCCATGAGGAAATATCTGGAAGTGTCGGGGACCACAGACCAAATGTCCAACATGATGACAGGTATGCTGGAGGATTACCTCGACCTGGACAACGAAAGCCGGGTGGCATTTGAGGATTCGCTGAAAGAAACTGTACTGGACATTCTGGTTGAATTCTATGAGCCAATCTACAAAAAACACTTTACAATTGACGAGATAAATGAAATCCTGAAATTCTATGACTCCCCGATTGGAAAAAAACTTGTTGCCGAAAATTCCGCAATGGTGAATGAGGTTATGGAAACGAGCTACGAGATGTACAACAGGCTCGCGCTGAAAATCGCCATAGCCCTTTCAGAACTGGGAATAGACGCTTTTGAGGAAGTTGACATTTCGGACTATATTTATGAATAGTGTTAAAATTTAGACAGGCTTTCCGCTGACGGTCAAAAAAAAAGCCCGTAACTTTGCGCCAAAAATTTTACAAAATCGCAAAATCGGGTTACAATTCTAGTATGTCTATAGTCAGCACACCGACCGTGGATTTCTGCGGAAGCCACTTTATTTTTACGGAAAAGAATATTCTTCTCAAAAAGGACACAGATTTCTCCAGAACCATAGACATTTCCGCATTGCCTAGTGCGGAGACCCTGGAGCGATGCATAAAAAATCAGGTCGCGTCGGACTGGTTTTCGGAAACAGAGATGGACTATACAGCTGTAATGCTGGAGAACGACTGCCCAATACCAGCCGGATGCATGGCAATTCCTTTGCGCCAATTCTTTTGGGACTCCAAGACCGAAAAAGAAAAGTCCCTGGCACAAAACTCGTCTCTCGGTGGACTTGCCGCCCGCGCGCATGGATTTCTGAAGCTGCGAGAAAAATACAGGTTCTGTCCGACATGCGGAAGACCGCTCCGCGATGATTACAGGCTCACCGCAAGACGCTGCACCAAATGCGAGAGGCTTTTTTTCCCGCAGATTGAGCCGGCGATAATCGTGCTTGTCTCGCGCGGGAACAAAATCCTTCTGGCGAAAAGCAAAACGGTCGCGTCCAATTTTTATTCATGCGTTGCCGGATTTGTGGAGCATGGGGAAAGCATTGAGGAGACCGTCGCCCGAGAGGTGATGGAGGAGACCGGAATCAAAGTCAAGAACATAAGATACGTGGGCAGCCAGCCGTGGCCATTTCCCGACCAGCTCATGCTTGCGTTTACCGCTGAATATGATAGCGGCGAAATCAGAATACAGGAAGAGGAAATCCAGGATGCCGCATGGTTCGACAGGGAAAATCTTCCGCTAATCCCGAATCCAGGCTCCGTGGCCTACAACCTGATTCTAGGGAAATTTGAGGGAAACAAAGGTTAAACTATGAAACAGCTTTACGCAATAATATTTATAATTATGACTCTGGTTCTGGGGGCTTGCGTCATTATCACATTCGCCAGCAAAAAGCCAATCGCAAGATACCTGCGCTATCCAATCATATTCGCGCTGCTTCCGACAATCGCAAACTTCACGCTGATGATTTGCAGCACCCCGGCGGAAAGCAACATGGCGTACAGCATTTTCTACGGAAGCATAAACTGGCTGCTGCTGACCCTGCTCCGCTACTGCATCAACTACACCGGACTGAAGCCAAGACCAAAGTTTATTCCGTGGGTTCTGCTCGTCCTTACAGCCGCCGACTCCGTTTCCATGCTGATCAACCCAATACTGGGGCACGCATACAACTGTGTGGAGGTCGCGGGGGCAAATGGTGAAATCTACTATATCACAAAGCACCTGCTCTGGTTCAACGTCCACCTGGTCTTTTCCTATATACTCAGCATACTCTGTTTTGTCGTGCTGATTTACAAGCTCTGCACTTCGGCCACAGTGTATTGGAAAAAATACATAGCCACACTCGTTTCGCTGGCTGTTACCATTGTATGGGACCTGTTCTTCGTCAACAACACAAACGAAATCGACAAGTCAATCATAGGATTCGGAATCAGCGCGTGCCTTGTCACCTACTTCACACTGATTAACAAGCAGCACACTGTAATCTACGACCTTCTGAACGAGGTGGTCTGCAACAGCTCCGACATGATTCTGTTTTTCAACACGGACCATGAATGTATTTTCGCCAACGACCCGGCAAAGTTTTTCTTCAACCTGACGGACGACACCCTTGACAAATCAAAGGACCCCCTGCGTGAGATTCTGAAGGATGATTTTTTCCCCGCCAACACAAACAGCTACAGAAAGATTTTCACAACGATGCACAGGGAGAACAAGACCCACCTGAGGATTGAGTACAAGGTCATAGAAAAGCACAACCGCACCGAGGGATGCTTCTACCATATCCAGAACTGCACCGACGACATAAACCAGATGGAGAGCGAAAAGTACAAGGCCACACACAGCGATCTGACGGGTCTTTTCAACAAGGCCACACTGATTGAGCAGACCGAGGCTCTCCTTAGGGAACATCCTGAGCAGCAGTATTACATAGTCGCCTTCGACATAAAGAATTTCAAGCTGCTGAACGACCTTTTTGGACGGGACGTTGGAGACCGTGTGCTGATTCAGCTGGCGGAGATTCTGAACAATCCATCCATTCCAAACGAGATTCTTGGACAGATTTCGGGCGACCGTTTTGTTCAGGTTGTGCGGGAGGAAAACATTGAGCAGAACCTTGCCCAGTTTGAAAAAATCTTTGAGCAGACCCCGGACATACTGAAGGACCAGAACTATTCGATAGTCGTGCACGCGGGGGTATACAAGGTTTCAAAATCTGACACATCGGTTGTCACAATGTTTGACAGGGCTTTTCTTGCATTGTCATCCGTCAAGGACCGCTACGAAAACCGATACGCATTCTACGACGACAACATGCGGAAGGCACTGGTCTGGGAGCAGCAGATTACGGCGGCACTGGACACCGCGCTTGAGGACGGACAGTTCGAGGTCTACCTTCAGCCACAGACGGACAGCGAGTGCAGAATCGTTGGAGCGGAGGCCCTTGTAAGATGGAACCACCCGGAAAAGGGGCTGATTCCGCCGAGCCAGTTCATAAAGACCCTGGAAAAAAACGGCATGATTTCCCGTCTGGACTATTTCATGTGGGAGAACGCATGTATGCTTCTGGCAAAATGGAAACGCAACGGGCGAGAGGATTTTTACATTTCGGTCAACCTGTCCCCGCTTGACTTCTATTATATGGATGTCTACAGCACATTCGTCGAGCTTACAAAAAAGTACGATGTATCGCCAACAAAAATGCACATAGAGATGACGGAAACCGCAATGATGTCCGAGCTGGAGATAAAGCTGCCGGTAATCGAGCGTCTGAGGCTTGCGGGATTTGTGATTGCCATGGATGACTTTGGCTCGGGATACTCGTCGCTGAATCTGCTCAAGGACCTCCCGGTGGATGTGCTCAAAATCGACATGGCATTCCTCTACCACGCGAAGAACGCATCGAAGAGCCGCACAATAATCCAGCAGGTGATAGAGCTTGGAAAAAAACTGGGGCTTTCCGTTGTGACAGAGGGAGTGGAAACTGAGGCGCAGCTTGAATTCCTGAAGACAATAGGATGCGACTCATACCAGGGCTACCATTTTGAACACCCGATTCCAATCTACGCATTCGAGGAAAAATATTTCCAGTAGGACCTGAGCAAAAAAAATGGACCCACTTGAAAAAAAAGCCGGTTGAAAATAAACTGTGGTGGGTTCCGTTTTGGTGCCACTCAAAAATTGATTTTCCCAAGGAGATTTTCTATGAAAAAGATAATCAGCGGCAAGGTCCGTGAGGTTTATGATTTGGAAGACGGAAGAATGGTAATAGTAACCACAGACCGTATCTCTGCCTTCGACGTGATTCTCCCGACAATGATTACAGACAAGGGCAAGGTCCTCAACGCTCTTTCAAATTTCTGGTTCGGACTCACAAAGGACATCGTGAAAAACCACATGATTTCCTCCGACCTCAAGGATATGCCGGCAGAGTTCCAGAAAAGCGAATACGAGGGCCGCACAATTCTGGTCAAAAAGCTCAAGATGATTCCATACGAGGTGATTGTCCGTGGATACATGTTCGGCTCAATGTACGAGGCATACAAAAAGGGAGAGCCATTCCTTGGACACAAGTTCGACAGGGAATACCAGCAGGCAGAAAAACTTGCGGAGCCAATCTGCACACCTTCAACCAAGGCAAAGGAGGGACACGACATCAACGTTACACTTGAATACATGAAAAATGATTTGGGCGCGGAGCTTGGACAGAAGATTGCGGACACGGCCATCGCCATCTACAACAAGTGCTACGAACATGCGTACAAAAACGGAATCATTATCGCGGACACAAAATTTGAGTTCGGTCTGGACGAAAACGGTGAACTGGTTCTTGCCGACGAGGTTCTTACTCCCGATTCAAGCAGATTCTGGAATCTTTCCACATACAAGGTGGGAACAAGCCCCGCAAGCTACGACAAGCAGTTTGTACG
>DGGQ01000039.1 GCA_002392275.1 Treponema sp. UBA3870 | reverse complement strand
GTGATACAAAATTTTCAGAACGACACAATCTCCTCGAAAACGGAAATCGTGAACTGGTCGGTCATTCCGCTGATATATTCTATGACACATTTTTGGTAGCTTTCCTCGGTCTCGATGTCGAAGATTTCCTTGGTCTGGTAGTGCAGGGAAGATTTTGTTTTTGTGTCATACGCCGTGTATTTTGTAAGCCAGTCGATGAACGTGCCACAAAGTTTCGGGGCGAAATCAAGAAAAATGTGGGCTGTGCGGTTCTTGACATAAATCTGTGCCCTCATCAGCGTGTCGTAGATTGTTCCGATTACGGTCTGCGCGTATTTCTGGAATTCCAAAAGTCTCCAGTTGTTGTAGATTGTGGCGAACGAAAATTTTTTAAGCTCCCTTATGAAATTGAAATATGCGTTGCTGAAAAAAAGTCCCCTGTCGGGAGTGCTCTGCTCGCAAAGATCAACAATCAGGTCGTTGATAAGCGTGGTCGTGTTCACCTCCTTTCCGCTCCTAAAAATCCCAGCGCTTGTCACGTGGTTTGAATTCTTTTTTCCGTCGAATCCCAATGTTCCCGCAACAATTTCCCTGAGCTGCTTTGTCGCTGTCTCATCGATTATCCCATAGCGTCCGGCATCCTCCAGGTCCCTTCCCAGAAATGCAATCTTGTCGCTGATTTTTACGACGCATCCCTCCCAGGTGAAAGGATCGGTGATTCCGGGTCTCTTGATATTGTAAAGACCGACCGCCTCGTGCCGTGGCTTGATTCCCTGCTGGTCGATTTCTCCGCAGTGGCAGATTAGCCCGTCCCTCACGGCGTAAGTCAAATCAAGGTTCTTTTCATTTCCGTCCGGATCCTGCAGTGTGTCGATGTAGTCAGCAAAAAAAAGCGAGTTCCGCTCATGCCAGAATTTCTTTGGCGCGTTCAGTCCGTCCTTTTGAATCATAAGTCCGTTCAGAATATCCTCTCCAGTGTGACCAAACGGTGCATGTCCTATGTCATGTCCAAGCGCAATCGCCTCCGTAAGTTCCTGATTCAGTCCCAGATATTTCGATATGGTCCGGCTGACACTTGCGACGTGGCCGACATGCTCCATCCTTGTGCATACGTGGTCGTTGTGCGGGGCAAAAAAAACCTGCGTCTTGTGCTTGAGCCTTCTGTATGATTCGCAGTGGAGAATCCGCGTGTAGTCCCTTTCAAATTCCGAGCGTATTCCGTTCCCGCGGTTGTAAAGCGAGTTCTCTCGTTTGACCGCCTGCAAAAAATTGGGATTATTTTCGTCCATGCGTACTTGGTTAAAAGAATCTTTCATGCTTTAATTATAGAAAGATTTTTCACAGATGTCCATGCTGGATTTCGCGGAATGGATTCTGGTGGAAGGATGGTTTACATTGTTATGGAAAAAAATGAGATAAGAAAAAAAGTTTCCTCTCTTGTTTGTGCGATGGATGATTCTGAAAAAAGGTTGTCATCAAAAAAAGTGTGCGAAAAGATTCTCTCCCTTGGGGAATACATTTCTGCGGATTTTGTTCTTTCGTACATGCCAATGAAAAACGAGATTGACGTGACTGCGGTTTCAATGTCGGCGCTTTCTGATGGAAAAAAACTTTTCCTTCCCCGCACCGAAAACTCTGGAAACGGAATGGATTTTTATTTTATCGACGCTGGAAAAAGTTTAGATTCGCAAATCAAGACCGGTCGCTGGAATATTATGGAGCCGGAATCCTTCTGTGAAAAACTTGATTTTGAAATCCTTTACGGAAAAAAAATATTTATGCTTGTTCCCGGAGTTGCGTTTTCGGAATCGGGACGAAGGCTTGGACACGGAATGGGATTTTATGACATATATGTTTCACGCATAAAAAAAATTGCCGCCAGGAAAAAGACGTCGCTGTTTCTTGTAGGCGCAGCTTTTCCCTGCCAGATTGACAGGTCGGTGGACCAGGTTTCAAAAGACCACGACCTTTCGGTGGATTTTTTGGTTTGTTGAAAAATGATTTTCGGCGGGAGTACACGTATTTCTGGATGATTTCAATGATGGTCTGATTGGTCCCTTTAGCCATTGAGCGTCCTGATTCCACACTGATTTTCTGGAGACACATTATTTCAATCACCATCTTTTTGGAAAAAATGCTCGCTAAAAGAAGAGTACGAGCATGACTGCAAAATTTTTAATTTGGTTCCTACAATTTCTCCGCCCAGAATTTGTGTTGCGTCCGCTTTGTTTTTATTATAGAATCATTGCGTTGGATTTTTGGATTAGTTCAATCAATTTTTGGGGGAGGCTTATGGATTTTCGTTGCGTCACAATTTCTGATTACGACAGGCTGATGGAGCTTTGGAACAGCGTCGGCATGAGTCGGCGTGCGTTGAATCCTGTGGACGACAGCAGGGAAGGAATCGGTCGCTATCTTGCGCGGAATCCTGCAACATGTTTTTGCGCGGTGGACGGGGAGACTATGTGCGGTGTGATTCTCTCCGGGCATGACGGACGGCGTGGAATAATCCACCACATGTGTGTGAATCCAGATTTCAGGAGAAAGGGAATTGCCTCCCGGCTTGTTGATATGGCGGAAAGAGCTCTGAAGGCCGAGGGAATACAAAAAGTTTTCGGACTTGTGTTCAAGGACAACGACGACGGAAATGCGTTCTGGGAGTCCCGCGGGTACAGCCTGCGCACAAATCTGAATTACCGCAACAAAAGTCTTAACGCAGAAATCCCGCAGGGCGAGTGAGTGAAAATCAAAAGAAGCTAGTTCTTTGAGTCCGCCGATGTCACGATGAAGTTTGGACTTTCGGGGAAATATTTTTTCATCACGTCCAGAAATTCTTCGCGCACGGAAAGCTCCATCGAAAGATAGTCCTCAAGATACTGGTACGGAAGATTCAGTTCCATGCCCCTCTGTATCAGTTCCACGGTTCCAACGTTGGTCTGGGTCTGGAGCATGGTTTTGTAAATCCACATCTGCTTCATGCTGCGCACAAAGTTTTCGTCCGGAATCTCAAGTTCCTGCAAAATCTCCCGCCTTGCCTTTTTGTATGCGGAAAGAAAATCCGATGTGTGGAGGATTCCGTTCACCCTGACACTTGCGAGACGTAGAAAATTGTTCGCGGCTACTACCGAGCATGTCGTGTCCTTCGGAAGATATTTTTGAATCCTGTCCCTCAGTTCTGAAAGAAGACAGCTCTGGATGTTTCTCTCGTGCGTGTCTTCGGGGGACAGGAAATAGTATTGCACCGGGTCGTAGAATTCGCTTGTCGGAATCAGTATCGGGACTTCGGTTCCCGCCTGCTCCTTTGTCAGTGTCGTCGTGTAGAGATGGTGGAGCTTGACTTTGCGCGCTGTGTTTTTGAAATCAGGAAGCGGAATTGTTGTGTAGGTCCTTGTCCTCTGTGTCTGTTCCTTCAGAATTCCGAAACTCTGTTCCGCAATTTTTTTTGCGCTTACAATGTCGGTGTCTCCAACAATCACAAAAGAGTAGAGCGAGGCATCAAGAAAATCCATGTACGCCTTTGTGATTGTGTCAATCGTTGCATCGGAAAGGACGCTCGCTTCCTGATCATAGATATCTTCATATACCGTACCCCGGTAGAGGTATTTGAGCGCGTTGTATTCCATCTGGTAGTCAAGGATTATCATCTTGGAATTCCACTGGGCCGCCTGTTCATTCACAAGCCTGTCGGCATTGGATGCTGAAATCTCTCCATAGACAAGGGCGTTGAGCATTGCGGTCATAACGTTCTGGAAATCTGTCTTGACACACTCCACCGTGATGTATGAGACCGTGGTTTCTGTCCTTGCCTTTATGCTTGTGTCCCCCGCAATCTGTCCGCTGGATTTCATGAACGTGAATCCGTCCTGTAGATTTTTTGCGTATGCGTTCACAAGGACCGTCCTCATAAGTCTCTGGTTCTTTGGTGACGCTGCTTCACCTCCCGCGATGGAAAGAGAGATTGCGACAGTCTGTGTGTTCGGGGCCTCCTTTACCAGAATTGGGATTCCGTTGTCAAGAATCGCATCGGAAAACTGTGTGCTGTTCTGGTAATAAAAATTTGCGGCAGGGGAGAGTGTCTCCTTGTCCTGTCCAGCAAGTTCTATTTTTTCTTTTTGATTTTTTGCCGCCTTTTCATTTTCAAGTGCCTGCGATAGTGCAAGCTGGTCGTGGTACCAGCATCCCTTGTCGCGGGTTACAAGCTCGTATCCGCTTCTGTCGAAGGATGCCTTGTAGCTTTTGTAGACGTCCGTGTTGACCATCACAAAAACAAATGGCTCGCCGCCGGAGATTTTTTTCGCAAGCTCCACCGGGTCCACAGAATCAACAGTCGATGGGAGTGTCAAAAATTTTTGGTAGTAGTTTCCGTCTTTCAGAGTTGTGTCCGCCGCCCACCAGTCCGCAATCAGCTGCATGGCTCCGACCGAGTTTCCAATTTTTTTTCTGTAGTTAGCCGCCGTGGATTTTTGCGCAATCAGAAAGCCGCTCGTGGAAAGTTCCGCAGATTTTTTGACGGTCTCAACAAATGAGTCCGCCTGGTTTGCCGGTGTGATTCTTTTGTTCGGCTTCTGGATTTCCGGATCGCTGACAAATGAGTATGGCTCCTCCATCAGTGCCTGTAGCATCAGCCTTGAGGATTTTCCATCGTGGATTGAGTCCGAGGCAATATAGTCCCTTGACCGCACCGAGACCTCCGGGTTTTCCAGCATGAGCGATTTGTACGGCGAAATCACCGAGTTGAACGAAGTGTTCAGTATGTCCGCCTCCGTTGGTGAAAGCTCCGCGAATTCCACGACAACCTGTGTCAGGTCCTTTGAGAATTCTTTGTCGGCCAGTACGAATTTTTTTTGCCGTGAAGTCTGTTCCTTTTTGAATGCGTCCGAAGTTCTGTCAATCTTTGAGCTTCCGGTCCATTTTCCAAAATATTTTGCCGCCGTGTTGTACGCTTTTTCCGCCGAGATGTTTCCGCTTATAAAAATCGCGCTGTTGTCGGGGGTGTACCATCTTTTTGCAATGTCGTCCAAAATCGTGCGGACCTCTGGGCTTGTGTAGGATGAAAAAAGGGCGGGGTAGATTCCTGACTGTGTTTTCCATGGAGCGTCCGAATGGATTTTTGAGTCTATTGTTCCGTTTATGAATCCGGTTGTTCCTCCAGCGTATTCCTTTGACTCCTTTTTCATTGCGGCGTACTCTTCGGAAATTTTTTTGTCCGTGAACGATGGATTCTGCGCGCAGTGTGCAAGTTCCCTAATCAGCGTGTCCAGGGCCTCCCTTGTGACATCCGCCGTGTATGTGGAGCTGTCGGTGTTGCATGATGATGTTAGGGCGACCGACGAGAAGGGGCTTGTTCCATCGGGGTTTTTTGTTGTCGAAAAAAGTCTCGCGTAAAGTGGAAAGAATCCCGCTGTCGATGGGGTCTGCGAAGAGTATCCCGCCCGGCATAAAAATTCTGTGTGGACCATCGCCGATGTGGAATCCTCCCTGACGAACACGGTGAATCCGTTTGCCATGGTCATTACGCTGACCTTGCCCGTGTCAATCTCCAGTTCGTAGTTGGTCTGGGATGTGGCGGCTGATATTGCCAGAACTGATATCGCCAGTGATAGAAATGTGCGCCTGAATCTTTTCATGTCTGCATCCTACCATAAATTTTCTGCTTGAAACAGTGCCTTTTGTCCGCAAAAAACAAACCCCGCAGAAAAAAATCCACGGGGCCTGCCAAAAAGGAGTTTTCTATGAAAGCTGCCAACAAAACTTGCTGGACCAAACAAAAGATTTTCTTGTTCTGTGCTTCACATAAATAACTTTTCTGTGTGCCAAAGGTTACAGGCAATCTCCAAAATGCTTTCAGAAAAATTGCCTATAGCTTTTTTATTCCGAAAGTTTGTAGTGACCCGTGCTGACTGTGTGTCCGTCGGAGTACACGTCGAACCAGATTTCGGTTTTACCCTCGGTGTTGAGGGCCTCGTAGAACTCCTGCACAGATGTCACCTTCTTGTCGTTGACCGCAGTGATTATGTCGCCCTTCTGGAGTCTGAGCGCGGCGGCAGGGGTCTTTGCCTGTAGGCTGGATACCACAACGCCCTTGATTTTGCTTTCAATATTCATTTCCTTTCGGATGTCGTCGGTCAGCGGTGTGGCGATGAATCCCGGCCAGAGCTTCCCGTTGTCGGATGCTATGTCGTTGTTGCGCTCGTCCATCTTCACCTTCAGGTCTATCGTGCTGTTTCCGCGGCGGACTGTTATTGTGGCCTCCTTTCCGGCCTGTATGCTTCCAACCTCACGGACAAGCTGGCTTGAATCTTTTGTGGACTTTCCGTTCAGGGACACGATGTAGTCTCCCGCCTGGATTCCGGCCTTCATTGCGGGGCTTCCGATGAACACTTCCGCTACAAGCGCGCCGTTGGTCGATTTTCCGACACCAAGCTCCTCCCTGTAGTCCTGGTCCACGTCAAGCAGACTTACGCCGAGCCAACCGTATGAAACCTTTCCGTCGTTGATAAACTGGTCGATTGCGGTCTTTATGTTGTTGATCGGGATTGAGAAACCAAGTCCCTGGCTTCCGCCGGAAGAGGATGCAATCCATGTGTTGATTCCGATGACCTCCCCGTAGATGTTGACAAGCGGTCCTCCGGAGTTTCCCTGGTTGATAGCGGCATCTGTCTGTATGAAATCGGAGATGGAGCCAATTCCGCCGCCGTCGCGCCCTGTAGCTGAAACAATTCCCTGTGTCACGGACGCAAAATATCCAAGGGGGCTTCCGAGGGCAAGAACTATGTCTCCCTGCTGGACTGAATCGCTGTCGCCAAGGCTTGCAACCGTTATGTCGTTGTCGTCGCTCTTGAACGAGACCAGCGCAATGTCAATCCTTTCGTCGCTTCCGACCAATGTTCCCTTGAACTCACGCTCGTCGTTCAGCTTGATTGTAATCTCCGTTGAGTTTTCGGTGACGTGGTTATTTGTAAGGACATAGACCGTGCTGCCTGTCTTGCGTACAATCACACCGGAACCAAGCGCGGAAGACTCATACTCACGCTCGTCATCATCAGGGAGCCCAAAGAAAAATGGAAGGTCCTTGAAGGGATTGTATGACTGGGATTTTGTTTTTGTCTTCACGTCAACCTCGACAACAGCGGGAAGAACGTTGCTGCTTATTGAACGGAAATTGGTCTGAAGGGCCTGCACAACTGAAAGGGAGTCGGTAGGAATTGCGACCGATGTTCCCTCAGGACTTGCGTTTGACTGTGCGAACGCCACATTGGCGGATCCCTTGCTGAATCTGCATGAAAGGGCCGCAACTCCGAAAGAGACCGCCGCGACGGCTGCAATCCCTGTTATGGTTTTTGCTATTTTTTTCATCTTTGAACCTCCAATGGCAAAGTTGTTTTTTTCCTGTGCTTGTGGTTAATCACCATCTTTTAGAAGTATAATGAATTTTTGTCGTTTCGTGTTACATTTTCATGGAGAAATTATTGTTATCCATTTAAATACAGCGTTAATGTAGATTTAAAGGATTTTATAGTCCGGGGAATCCTCGCCCTCAAAGATTTTTACCCTGCATGGCTCCAGAGTCACACCGTCACAGAATTTTGCCAAATCCATTGCGAACGGTGAGAGTATGTCGTCAGGACTGTATGCCGTCTCGACTATGCTTTCCTCTCCCTCTGCCGCGACCCTGCTGAATGCGCCGTTCAGTCTAACCATGTCGCTGATTGCGTCAAAGAGCATGAGGGAATGTTTTTCTTCCAGCTTTTCCTTGATGAACAGGAGCTGCATTTTTTCTATGTCCTCATGTTTTGTGTCGTCCGGAGAAAATCCTGTTGACCTTGAGCAGTTGTTGCAAATCTGCCACTCGGCGAAATCCGCAAAAAAAGCCGACGGAGAGATTTTCAGTGCCCTTGTCACCGTGTTGAACCATGGGACCGCCCGTCCGGCCGAATAGAAAGTTTTGCACGCAAAGGCGATGGACTGCGAAAAATCAAGGTCCCTTGACGAATAGAGTCCCGTTGGTCTGGGCTGTGGAGAACCGTCCTCAAGCTGCGGAAAGTCTATGTGGTTTGGATAGAGGGTCGCGGCAAAGTCAATGCGGTCCCTGAACAGCTTGAAAGTGTCTCCCGTCTTTGTGCCAAAGTCCATGTCGAATCCAAAGACCAAATCGGCCCGGTTCAATGATTCCGCCCTTGACGAGTATAGCTTTTTGTCAAGAAGAAGGGAGCCGCCTTTTTCGCTTCCGCATAATGGAATCTCCAGCGAGCAGTAGATTTTCCCAAGCTCCACCACAAGCTGCCTGTCCAGAACATCTGCCCTGACCTTTAGGCTCACGAACAAATCTGGCGCGTCTTTTTGTATAGCGGCGCAGAGTTTTAGAAGGGATGCCCTGTCCCCGGAAACTTTTTCGTCATGCACGGAAAGCTCGGTTATCCCCCGGTCCGAAAATGTCCGCAGGTCCCTGATTATGGAAGCCGTGTCCATATTGATTTGAGATTCGTTTTCCATAAATCCTCCCGCAAAAATTTTCGGTCCACCAGTTTTGCTCGGTTTTGAATCAGCATTGAATCAATTTTTCTACAATAGAAGTACGCCTGAGTTTCTGCATTGTGAAACCATGTCTTCCGGCCAGATGCTTACCTGAACCTCTCCAATATGGCACTTTCGGAGGAAATACATGCAGAGCCTTGACTGTCCAATTCCACCGCCAAGAGTCTGCGTAAGTTCTCCGGCGATAAGCTTTTTGTGGAAGGGGAGGTCCTTTCTTTCCATGCATCCTCGCTCCTTGAGCTGCTCCAGAACGGTTGATGGCG
>DGGQ01000075.1 GCA_002392275.1 Treponema sp. UBA3870 | reverse complement strand
CCATGGCTTGTTCCGATTGAGATTGCCAGTGAGTCAACACCGGTCTTTGAGACAAAGTCAATGACCTCTGAAGGCTGTGTGTAGTGAGAGGCCTCTGCCTGGACCTCATCCTCGATTCCGGCCAGAACTCCGAGCTCGCCCTCGACTGTGACATCGAACTTGTGTGCGTACTCGACGACTTTCTTTGTCAGTGCGACGTTCTCCTCATAAGGAAGTGATGAACCGTCGATCATGACTGATGAGAAACCGTTGTCAATGCAGTCCTTGCATGTCTCGAATGAATCACCGTGGTCAAGATGAAGAACGATTGGGATGTCGCATCCGAGCTCGTGTGCATACTCTGTTGCACCCTTGGCCATGTTCCTCAGAAGGTTGATGTTTGCATAGTCTCTGGCACCCTTTGAAACCTGAAGGATGACAGGTGACTTTGTCTCGACACATGCCATGATGATTGCCTGCATCTGCTCCATGTTGTTGAAGTTGTAGGCAGGAATTGCATACTGACCCTTCATTGCGGCCTCGAACATGTGTTTTGTGTTCACAAGGCCAATCTCTTTGTAACTAACCATAAATTACTCCTAATCTATTTTTGATAGATAACATATAAAGAATACACCGTTTATTTGTAAAATGCAAGGTTGTTGAAAGGCAACTGCTTATGATATATAATCTATATAATGGAAGAGAAAGACAATGTTATGACCGTCACCCAGCTGACAAACCTCATAAAGACCATGCTGGAGGGGACCTTTCCGAATGTGCAGCTGAAGGGGGAAATATCCAACTTCAAAATCAACTCGGCATCCGGGCATCTGTATTTTGTGCTCAAGGACAGGGAGAGCCAGATTTCCGCGGTCATGTTCAGGGGGCGGGCGGCCGCTTTAAATTTCAGACCAAAAGACGGAATGATGGTGAACGTGCGCGGAGGGATTTCGGTCTACGGTCCGCGGGGGAACTACCAGATTATAATCAACTCCATGCAGCAGGCGGGTCTTGGCGACATAATGGAGATGATTGAAAAGCGGAAGAGGCTTCTTGATGCGGAGGGTCTTTTTGATTCCGCAAGAAAGAAAAGTCTCCCGCTCTACCCAAAGACGGTCGGAATTGTCACAAGCCCCACCGGAGCCGCAATCAGGGATGTCATACAGATAATAAAGAGACGCAACGACAGCGTCAACGTGATTGTCCTTCCAGCCCAGGTCCAGGGAGATGGTGCCGCAGAAACTATTGTCAAAATGATAAGGGCCGCAAACTACTGGAAACTGTGCGACGTGCTGATTGTGGGCCGTGGTGGAGGTTCACTGGAGGATCTTCTTCCGTTCAGCGACGAAAATGTTGTCCGCGCGATTGCAGATTCAGCAATACCGACTGTCTCCGCCGTGGGCCATGAGATTGACTGGGCGTTATCCGACTATGCCGCCGACATAAGGGCATCCACACCATCCGCCGCAGCTGAAATTGCTGTTCCGGTCAAGCAGGAAATCATGGGTAGAATCCAGGACTCAAGGAACGAAATGTATACAACCGTCTCAACAAGGATTTCGCACCTGAAGATGACGCTGAGACTTTTCCAGCCTGAAAACATGGAGAACCAAATCAGAAGAATAGAGCAGCCCCTCCAGATTCGTTTTGATTCCGTCCGCGAGGAGCTTCTGGAAAACATGGGCAAGCTGATTGAAAACCGTAGACTAAAAATCAAACAGTGCAAGCAGATTCTGGAAAACTGCAACCCGCAGACAATTCTGGACCGGGGCTACTCGATGGTGACAAGCGCGGAGACAGGAAAAGTAATCCGTGGACCAGACGAAACCCATGCCGGAGAAAAAATCATAATCCGACCTGCGCGTGGAAAAATTGTGGCCACCGTGGAAGGCTAAAAAAACAGGAGAACGAGGAGAACAATATGAAGAACTTTGAAGAGAAACTTAGGAAGCTGGAAGAAATCAGCGAGGCAATAAAAAGAAGCGACATAAGCATTGAGGACGCCCTTAAAAATTTTGAGGAAGGAATCAAACTTGCAAGGGGAATGGAAAAGGAGATTGATGAAATCGAAGGCAAAATCCAGATTCTTATGAACAGTCCCGACGAGGCGGACGACGGAAGTGAAAACACAGGAACCGAATCAAAAAAGTCACGCCCCAAAAAATCAAAAAGCGGCGACGACTCCCCCGTTCTGGATTTGTTCACGCCAAACACAGAGGTCAACGGAACCCGGAACGGATAAAAATCAGATTTATGATGTATGGGTCAAGTTTACATACAATCTGAACAGCTCCGCCACAATTTCCGATTCCGTCATGCCATGTTTGAATCCATAGGCATTTTTCACCGCCCTGTCGTTTGCTTCGTGCGCTTTTCGCAAATCCTTTGGCATGAAAGTGTCGTCATACAAATCCGCAAGTGTGCTGTCCGGATATTTTTTGCGAACATCGAGGATTGCCTGGGCAGTCTGTTCAATTTTGGCCCTCTGCCCGTCCGTAGGATTGCACCATGGAAAGTTGTTGTAGACGATATCATTTGAATAGCGATAGTCGCTTTTTAAACGACCACAAACCACACGCATCCACGCATTGTGAACGGAGCTTGTAAGAATACCAAATTCATATAGGGTGGCATTCGGAACAAGTTGAACGGCATCGCTTGCAATTATTTCTGACGACACATAGCCAATCGGAATGTAGCTGCGTTTTTCAGATGACACACGAGGAATCAAAAGATAGTATCCGCTTTCGGGCTGTCGGTTTTCTGTAAACAAATACGGATATGCAGCCCAATTTCTGGTTGCTTCTTTTGAACTTGAAAGGCGCATTTCTTTTACAGCTTCAACACGTTTCATAATGAGCGGCATTTTTCTAAGTTCAGCAGGACTTGCGTTTACAAGCCACAGACAATAGCGTTTTTTACCGTTGATGAATTCTTCTGCTCCCAAAAACTCCTTGATAAATTTTTTTGCGTTTGGCTCTTTCCCTATGAATTCATCATATTCCTCGGCACTGATAATCAGATTTCCACCGTCGGTTGGCTGACTTCCCTTATTGATTTTTGAGACATTGCAAAGCGGATTCTTTCGTTTTTCAATGAAGACTGTCGGAGCGTCAATCAGATATGGATTTATATTCTTTACAACGAGCTTATTTTTATTTTCATCGAAAATGACTTTTTCTCTCTGCGGGCTGGTCCTGTTGCTAAATCCAAGAATTACACAATGAACTTGAGCTTTTTGAAAACTTTCGGAATCCCAGACGAATGTCCTGTATGCAAAATCAAACTGGATATTATTATTCTCAAACAAAGTTTTCCAAAGTCCTGCTACTTGTTCTCCCTGGCAAATTGAATTTGTGGAAACAAAGGCACATTTTGTATTCGTATTATTAATAAGTTTGGCGGCATTTATATACCATCCGGAAACATAGTCGATATTTTTCCCGATGTTCTTATCAACGAACATCAAATCCTCTTTCTGGCGTTCTGTTTGATACGCATATCCTACAAACGGAGGATTTCCGATTATGTAGTCGTAGACAATCGGCTCCGGATTTTCTTTTGCGGGCTTTTTCTTTTCCACTTTGCGGACGCGGGCATTCAGTTTTTCTATGTGCTTTCCGTAAAGAAGCTGCTCTTGCATCTCCTGTGAATGGACTTCGCCTGCACCATCAAAATCCGCTTCGTCATACAGATTCAGCGTGTCAACAAAAAGAAATCCTGTCTGTTTTTCCGTGGACAGGGTTGCCCAGTTCATCCGCAGTGCGTTGCCCTCAACAATGTTCGCGCCTGTTTTGAGCGGAAGAAAATCAATGTTCTGGCTCAGAATCGCTTCCGTCTCCGCGACCATCTGGCTTTCCGCAATCCACAGGGCGGTTTTCGCGACAGTCACGGCAAAGTCATTGATTTCAATTCCGTAGAACTGGTTGATGTGAACTTTGATGAACTCATCGAATCCAAATGCCTTTTCGCCCTTGTTCAGAATCGAGATGACTTTGTTTTCAAGTCTACGCAGAGAAAGATATGTTTCAGTCAAAAAATTTCCGCTTCCACATGCCGGGTCAAGGAATTTGAGCGAACCGAGTTTTGTCTGGAAAGAGTGAAGTGCCTGGGTGCGTTCTTTTGGAGAAAGTTTTTTGTTATGCCCTTCGACTCCGCACAGGGAACGGCTGGTACGGTTGGTGAGCGCAGCCGAACCAACAATCTGCTCGAACTCTGCGTTCAGGTCATCCATAAAGAGCGGGTCAATCACTTTGTGAATGTTCTGGATGCTAGTGTAGTGCATTCCGCCATTTCTTCGTGTCTCCGGGTTCAATGTGGA
>DGGQ01000122.1 GCA_002392275.1 Treponema sp. UBA3870 | reverse complement strand
TGCTCCTCGAATTCGCTGAGGTCCAAATCGTCAAGGTCGGACGAGGACGGTCCCGCAAGAAGGTCGGAAACATCGGGCATGGCAAGGTTCGTATCAACGGAGTCCACCGCCTCTTTTTCACCAGACTCGCCGGTTATGTCCGAAAAGTCGTTGGCCTCGCGGTTTCTTTCCTCTGCAAGAGCCTGCGCCTGTAGCTCCTCCTCCTCCGAAAGCTGGGGCATTCCCAGTCTGAAATCATCGGAATCGTCATCAACACCTATGTCCTTTGGAATTGGGACCGTCACTGGCTTTTCACCACGCGCGGCACGTATCTTTACTTCGTCTCCGAGATTCAAAATATCTGAGGTAAACTGTTTGAGCTGGCTTAATCCTGGCATAATAAATTATTATACTCCGCTAAAATCTGTTTGGAAACCCCCGGAAATACCGGACGAACCATTATTCACCGACCGCCATAAAATGAAAACAGGCGGTCCGCTTTTCCTACTATCGGAAAAACAAAAGGTCTGGTTTAGAATGGAATCCCCAAAAATTACGATTTTCGCGACCTCCCAAGACAGTGTAACTGGAATCCGAAAAAACTTCAACTTTCGCGGGAAATATTACAAAAATTCTTAAAAAAATCCCCCGGAAGGACGATAATATAGGCATGAAAAAGATTGCTTTACTTTTGCTTTCCGCGGCACTTTTTTGCTCTGCGGCTTTCGCAGAAACAAGCGTAAAGGCTCTGCCGATAGATGAAGCTGACTACGCGGAGATAGCCGCAACGATTCTGGATGTACAGGCCCCATACGTCAAGGGCGACTATATAATTTTTACTCAGAAAAAAGGCCCGCGCTATATCGGTATTGCGTTCGACTTTGAGAATTTCAGGGAAATCCACAAATTCCAGATAAAGAACAAGAGGGACGACGAATACGAGATTGAGGACTCCCTTTTCTTCTACATCCTGAAGCTTCCAAAGACCGTGCAGACTGTTGGCTACAGGCTTGTGGTTGACGGGCTATGGACGACCGACCCGATGAACTCCGACAAGGAATTCAACACAAAGACCTCGATAATGCTCTCCAGAATCAACGCGAGAAGGGACATCCCCGCCGTGACGGAAAAGCTTGACAACGGGAAGATACGTTTCATATACACGGGACAGTCAGGACAGCAGGTGCGCCTTGGAGCGAGCTTTACGAACTGGGACAGCTGGATTTATCTGATGCAGGAAGTCGCCCCGGGAAAATACCAGCTGGATCTTCCCCTGCCCCCCGGAAAATATGAGTACGCCTACTACATTGGCATGAAATCCTACCCCGACAAGACCAATCCGGAAAGATGCTACACCCCCGACGGAAAGGAAGCGTCACTCCTGGTTGTCACCCGCTGAGGCAGGCCGCCCAGTACCAAAACATATTTGTTATTGTGGAAAAAAACAGGGCATATCAGGAATCCATGATTTTTGGTGTGCCTTTTTTTATTTTTCCGCATTTACCCGCACATTTTTCTTGCGCGCCTCCCCTTTTTCCTGTAACATATTCACGGTAAGCCATGCGCTTGCATTTTTTCTGGAGGAAACATGAAAAAGAACCATCCATTTAAGGCAGCGGCATCCCTTGCGCTCCTTTTGACTTTCGCATGCCCGATTTTTGCAAAACCAAGTTTCAGAACAAATCCAGCGAATAATAAAGAGGCGGAGCAAAATCAGAACCAGAGCACTAAGAGGGATTCAGAAATTTCCCGAATTGATTCACTCAAGGCTAACAAAGAGGATGAAACGATGGTCGCCCTCAAGAACAGCAAGACCGATTCGCTCAGGCAAACCGACGTAAAACGCTACATAGCCAAGGTTGCGGAGGAAATAGACAAATCCGCATCCGACGATTTCGAGCGTGTCAAGATGATTCACGACCTAATATGCCTGACCATCAAATACGATGACGACTCATACTGGAGCGGGGACAGTCCTTCACAGGACTCCGAAGACGTATTCAGAAGCGGATACGCCGTGTGCGAAGGATTTTCAAGCGCGTTCAAGAGGCTATGCGACGAACTTGATATCACATGCCGTGTCGTACATGGATATGCGCGCGGTGTCAGCGCAGACATCAACAACGAAAAGAAGACATACAGTTCAAACCATGCATGGAACATAGTCACAATCAAAGGAAAGGACTACATCATTGACTCCACCTGGGATGAAGGCTACATGGCGGAAAAGGTGTCAGTCCACGAATACTCGACGGACTGGCTTTGCCCGAATCCCGAGCATTTCATCTATTCCCACTACACTGATTCCGCAGAGGACCAGCTCCTTCCAAAGAAGGTAACGTTTTCACAGTTTTTGGAACTTCCATCGCTTGAGCCGAATTTTTTCTATGCGGTTGAAGAACTTAAAACCGATTTGAAACTAATCAACAAGTGCAACGGAAACTTCACAATCGAGTATGTCGAAAAAGAAAAACAAAACCTTTCATGCAACATACTCGACATTGAAAGGAACGAAAAAATCCCGAACCTGACATTCAAACAGCTTACGGACGACGGAACGACCAGAATCATGTTCAGCCTGCCCCGTGCGGCAAGATATAAGGTATCGTTTTTCCAGCAGGATGACACCATGGAAAAAAGCAACTACTGCGGCGAAATGATACTGGACTCAAAGTCGGCGGGGGCTACGGTATTTCCGAAGACATACGATGACTACGGACTTGACGCGAACGGAATCCTGCTTTCACCGATTGAGGCACCGCTGGAGAGGGGGAAGACATACGAATTCTCCGTAAAATCGAAGTACAGCGACATTGAAGTCAAAATCGACAACAACTGGTATACCTTGGAAGCAGCCGGGGACGGAATCTATTCGAAAACCATAAAAATCCCGTCGGATGCAAAAACGCTTAAAATCAGCGTGAACAATGGAACTAGCGAGTCATACTGGACTCTGGTTTCCTACACGCTTAAATAGCAGGTCCTAACGGTGGACTTGACAAAAGCGGTAGGATGGAATACAATATTGATTTATAAAGATTGTGTTGCTCGATTAACTCAGTGGTAGAGTGCTACCTTCACACGGTAGAAGTCACTAGTTCGAATCTAGTATCGAGCATAACAAACCCCGGAGACTTTTTTGTTTCCGGGATTTTTTTTGCAAAAAATTTGCACTTTTGATTACAATCCTGATTTTTTTTCATTGCATATATATGGACATGGAAATGAAAAATCAGAACCAACCGCTACTGCCCCACCGGGAAGACAGGTCGGGAGATTTCGAATGGACTGCGGAAATAATCAACATAAACCCGAAACACAGTAAACTGCGCTTGTCATTCACACAGGAATATTTCATTTTCACCGGTTTTCTGCTATAATGAAGAAATGAAAACGGCTTATCCATTTGAAATAGAAAAGAAACCCTGCGATACCCTCAAAGACTGTCTTATCTCGTACACAAAGAAACAGCTTTGTATGCTCGCAGAAAAAATGTCGCTTGATAAAAGCACAAAAATCAACTCGCTGAAAAAAGATTCTCTTGTCGCCCTGCTGGAATCGAAAATACTTGATTCCGTTCCTTCAATATTCAGATTTCTTCCACCCGAAATTTTTATTGTCATTGCGGCTATTTCCAAGGAAACCGTAGAAGAAAAAGACAGATGCCTAAAAATAATTGAAGATAATTTCGGAGAAGATTTTGAGAACATATCCGTAGCGGCAACAGGATTTGCAATTACATCCGGATTTCTGTTTGTATTCAAAGAGAGTTCCAAAGCTTTTCCCGAAATGATTATTCCAAGAGAACTCCGAAAAATCATAACGGACCTGCATAAAGATGCCAAAGCCGAAAAATACTCTCCGGGAGACATGACAGATTTCCTTAACTACGCTGAAACGCTTGCATCCCTTTACGGAATCTGCACGGCGGATGTCTTCATGCAGATTTACAACCGTGACTTTCCGGAGAAAAAAATAGATGAAAGAAAAGAATTTGTTTCCCTAATGCAGCAATCATCCATGGCAAGCGGATATCTCTTTTTTAAGGATGAGAATCTTGTAAGCGCAACTGTAGACAGGGAAGATTGGTATGACGATATCATAATCGACCGCAAAAATTTCAAGCCGTACATTCCTTCGAAAAAAGAGCTTTCGGAAAAACTGGACTATTCAGAATATGACGACGATTTGCCGGCTTTTAATGATTGCATCTCCTTTTTTTCAAAACTTCTGAATGACAACGACTACGCAACGGATATCGTCCTCGATTTTTTCCCGATGGCAAAACTCCATTATCCAATCAATGCCGTAATCGAATACATCTCCCAAAATAAGGACCTAGAATTTGATGAAAAATCCCTGCAAGAATTTCTTCACATCCTTCAAAATCTTTACAACAGCTGCCACTCATGGTCAAACTGGGGACATCCTTCAGAATCATGCAGGGACGATGACGGTCGATATTCAAAAGAAACATTCAATGAAGATTTCTTCACACAGCAAAAGGATATCCGTGAAAACCGCCCGCACATTGAACTGCCTGACAGCTGCGTGGTTCCGAGCAAAGAGCAGGCAGAAAAACGCCGGGAGCAGTTTGATGAGTACTGGGGGAACAACGATATTAAACCGGCATGGTATTCAAACGAAAGGTTGATTTTGACCCGACTAAAGGATGAAATGAAAAAATCAAGGGAGACATTGGAGAGCTTTCCGGAAAAACTTGTCAGCATGTTGATTGATGGATGGCTTGCAAGTTTATGGCACGTGAATGCAAACCATGGCGGAGATTTCGGAAACCAGAGATGGAATTATTACGCCATCGACATTGCCGAAAAAATTGCCGAGAACACTTACACCTGTCTTCAGGCGGATGGGAGCCCGATTGTGGTTTACTCGCCTACCGTTCAGACCCTTTTCGAGGATGACGTTCAGTCCTGCTTCGGTGTGCTTGTCGATATGGGAGGCTGGTTCATTGTTTACGGTGCACTTTTATGGTGGAAGGGAGTCAGGGCAAGAGACATCGAATCCTTTGCACGCATCATTGCACCTCAGATGTATGAGCTCAAAGGTTTGAGCGGAGTCGTTCAGTTCAACCCTGTTCCACTCTGGTGTTCATACAGCGTCTCAAGGGTTCCGCCGATTGCACACAAGGGAGAGCCTGTTGTCATCTGCATGGCGGAGACAAGGTTCACGGCTGATTTACCGGACGAAATAAAATCAAAATGGACGCACGAAACCGGCAGTAAATATGAGCGATGGATTTCCAGCAAGGACGACTACATGGATAGCGCATCTGTTTTTCTTGACACAAAAAACGGAACGGTGTACCTGCACTCATCCAGTGAAAAAAATTTTGACCGGCTCCTGAATCTTCTTTCCGACTGCACGGACAAAAAGCATTACAAGGAAGAACGCATGTCAATGATTATGCAAAGCGTAATCGAAGGAAGATCAAAGCTGTTCGGGAAACTTGAAAAACTAGAGTCGGTTTTTAACAAATAAAATTGGGCTGACGGATGGGAAAATCCAGCGATTTTTTAGGGATTAAAAACAAATTCGTTTGTTAAAACATTGAGAAAATCATTGACATTGAGATGATGTCTTACGCACAAAAAGAAATCGGGCTGCGGTCTCGCTATTACCAGAGCATGATTGACATGGATTGTTTGATGAAGGGACAGGACTATGCCGACATGAAATCCAGCTATGTGCTTTTCGTTTGCAAAAATAATCTGTTCAAAAATGAGAATGGCATGGGATTTGGTTTTCCGCACTACACTTTCACGCAAAATGCCACGAAATTGATTGCTTGAATTTCAATGACAAAATTACGAAAGTGATTTATAATGCAAGTGCCCATGAAAAAGAAATGGACGTAAAAACAAGGAAACACTGAATAATCCGAAAGCGGATTATTCAGTGTTAACCATAAAATCCGCAATTTCGCAGTAATTCCTTACAGTATAAAGAATTACGAGAAATTGCCGGGAACCGCTGATTAATGCTTCGTGTATTAATCAGCGGTTCACTAGGGATTTTCTCCGCTGTAATTTCCGTCAAGGATTTTCACGTAGACCCTCAGCCTGCAGCCCAGAAAATGAACGCACCTCTTGATAAATTGATGGAAAAACTCAACGCATCAGATTATGAACAAAAGTGCGAAAGCGATTATTAATAAAATAAAACTTTGAAAATTTTTTTGCCAATCAGCGAAATCTGATGTAGAATATAGACATGAAGAAGATAACGATTAAATTTCCAGACAACACAAGCATACAGGTAGAAAATGAAATTTGTCCGCTTACGCTCATGAAGCATTTCGGGGACAATGGGCAGAAAATCATGGCGGTAAAGGTGAACAATGAAGTCCAGCCGCTCGATACGGTCGTGGACATAAACGCATACCTTGAGCCGGTCTACGGGAACACAAAGGAGGGAGCAGCAATCTACAGGCGGTCACTTTGCTTTCTTCTAGCAGCCGCCGCACACAAGCTTTTCCCGGATTCACGGCTTCTGGTGGGTCATTCGCTTGGATACGGCTATTATTACACGATAGACAAAGATACCCCTCTGACACCGGAAAACATTGCCAGACTGAAGGAAGAAATGCTTTCCATAGTAAAAGATGACAGACTCATTGAGCCGGATTTCATCTCCTATGAGGACGCATGCACTCTCCTTGAAACGCTCAGGCTCGTGGAATCAAGGAAGCAGCTGAACTACAGGGCGGCGGCAAAAATCAAAATCAACAGGCTTGACGATTTTGCGGACATCTACTTCGGTCCTCTCGTAAACTCCACATCCGAGTTGAATGTGTTCGACCTCATGCCCTACCACGAAGGATTTTTGCTCAGGTTCCCCAAGCACAGCGAACCGGACAGGCTACCGGATTTTGTTGACGAGCCAAAGCTTTTTGAAATCTACTCGAAATACAAAAAATGGGGAAAAAGACTCGGCGTAACATCGGCGGGAAGCCTGAACCAGCTGATACACGACAGAAAAGTGAACGAGTTCATCGACATAACCGAGACGCTTCAGGTCAAGTGCATCGCGGACATCGCAGACCAAATCAGAAACAGGAAATCCGTGCGCGTCGTTCTGATTGCAGGTCCCTCGTCATCTGGAAAAACCACGACGAGCAAAAAGCTTGCCCTCCAGCTCCAGGCCCTTGGATACACTCCGAAGGTAATCAGCCTGGACTCATACTACAAGAACCGGGTTGACACGCCAAAAGACGAGAACGGGGACTACGACTACGAGTGTCTGGAATCCCTGGACGTTGAACTCATCAACCAGAACCTGCTGGACCTTTTCGCCGGAAAGACGATAGACATGCCCTACTACAATTTCCATGAGGGAGTCAGGACATACCGCGGAGAGACAATGAACCTTGGCCCTAACGACATACTTATAATGGAAGGAATCCACGGACTGAACGACAAGCTCACACACCTTGTGCCGCCAGAATACAAGTTCAAGATTTATCTTTCGGCATTGACGCAGCTGAACCTTGACGACCACAACAGGATTGCGACGAGCGACAACCGTCTGATAAGGAGGATTGTGCGCGACTCTCAGTTCAGGGGAAAAAGCGCGGCAGGAACAATCGCAATGTGGGATTCAGTACAGAGGGGTGAACAGCTCCACATCTTCCCGTTCCAGAACAACGCAGACGCAATGCTCAACACCGCGCTTGACTACGAGCTTTCCGTCCTGAAAGTCTACGCGGCTCCCCTTTTAAGATGCGTTACCCCAATGGAAAAGGAATATTCGGAGGCCCAGAGGCTTTTGACCTTCCTCGAAAACTTCAGCACAATTCCGGCGACGGCAGTCCCAAGCCAGTCCATAATCCGCGAGTTCATCGGAGGATCTGCATTCAGGTATTGATGAAACATCAAAAAAGTCATGCTGGATTCATTTCGGCATGACTAAGAATGTTTAGGATATGTATTTTCCCTTTACCCGAATACAGCCTTTCTAAGGATATTGTTTATTCTTGTCTGATAACCTTTGCCCATCTCTTTTAAGGCCATCAGAACGTCCGTGTCTATCCTTAGGCTGATAGAAGTTTTCTTTACCGAAACTTTATAAATATCGTTTCCATTTGGATGGACTTCATACCAAGGCTTGAATTTCTTCATCTGTTCATCCGTAACTTCTGGACAATCATCCGTAACAATCGGCTTTGCGGCATTTATTATTTCTTTGTCTTTATCTGTAAGAGGCTTTCTGATTAACTCATCTAACGTCATAGTTTTCATAATACAATTTCTCCTCTTTGGGCGTTGCCTTGCGTGCAGAAATAATGCGTATATTATCTGTTCCCCGTTCCGTATAGACCACAAACAATACACGTTCTACACATCCAATTACATTGTACCTTTCCTCAGATTCATCAGAATGACTTTCATCCAGCGTCTCGATTCTTTTTGAGTCCAAGAATACCCTGGCCGCATATTCAAAGGAAATACCGTCATGCTTTTTTTGATTCATACGGTCTTTATTTTCATCCCATTCAAAAGTCATTACTACATCCTGTGTATATTATAATGCGTATATACATTTTTTGTCAAACAAAAAAAACGGAAGGATTAAACTACCGCATAAAAAGTTACAGACATATTCCGAATACAGTTGGGTTCTATTCTTCTTCAATTGATTTCCTATACTGCTGAGCCGTTACCGCGTCATCCATTGCAAGCTCTTCCTGGGCTTCGAAATCGGCTTTCCACTGTGCGTATTTTTTTTCTTTCAGCTTTTCGAGAACCTTTACTTTCTGCATGGCAAGGCGGACCACTTCCCTTTTCTGCTCGGCAATGACTTCAAGCTGGGCAAGTTCTGCAAGGAGTCCGTCTTTTTTTTGGTCAAGCAGAATAAAAAACGCGCGGGTCTGGCTGTGTATTGTAAAATCGTGGGACTCATCTGCAAAGCGGCCGTAATCCACCCTGTCACGGGCAATCTGGTCAAGGGCCGCATTCACACGGGCAATCTCGGCGTTCACCTTTCCCAAATCAAGTTCGGCCTGATCCAGCTCGTAGTTTCTGAGGTCAAGGATTTTCTGCATGTTGAATGAGAATTTCTGCATACCGCCCTCCCCCGTAAACAGAGCTTTTATTTAGCGAGTATATCGAATGTAGGATGTGCGTTCGCAGGACTTTCGGAGTACTCCTCTTTTGGAATGTTGATTCCCGAAAGCTCCGAAAGCTTGTTCAGCGTATCGTCTATGGTAAGGTGTTCGCCCGGATCCTGGCAGAGGAATTCTTCAATAGCCGGGTGCTTGTCGATTGCCTCGTCAATCTCCGGTGAGTTTCCCTTCTGGTAGACTCCGGCAAGAATCATGTCTTCCTGAGATGTATAATCGGCCATCCAC
>DGGQ01000147.1 GCA_002392275.1 Treponema sp. UBA3870 | reverse complement strand
CAGACAACATTCGGTTTCAGCCGCGATGACTATGGTAAGTTCATTGATTCCTACCTCGACCAGAAGGTTCTTGACTTCGACCCATTCAAGACACTCGATCCAGATGGACCAGGTGATTTGATTGAAATAGCAGAAGCTAAGGGACGCTCAGTTAAGTCTGACCTGCACCTTGGAATCTGTGGTGAGCATGGTGGAGACCCAGCTTCAATCGAGCTTTGCTACAAGCTTGGACTGAACTATGTTTCATGTTCTCCATTCCGCGTTCCTGCAGCACGTCTTGCCGGAGCACAGGCTGTAATCAAGTCTGCACCAGCAAAAGCAACGACAGCAAAAAAGACAACTGCAAAGTCTACAACAGGCGCAAAGAAGACTGCCGGAAGAAAACCAGCTGCCGCCGCTGAAAAGAAGACTGCAACTGCAAAAAAGACTCCAGGCAGAAAGCCAGCAGCAGCAAAGAAAACAACTGCCACTACAAAAAGGAAGACAACAAAGAAATAATTTGGTAAACCAAGTTTTCTGAAATTGTATCCGAATCCCCCGGAAGAAATTCTGGGGGATTTTTTTGTCAGACTGTCCCCCTAAAATCTGTTACCATAAAATTTAAATTTTTCTAGAATTTTCAATCTTTTTTCTAAACAAAATTGACTTTATGGGGTATAATTTTTAGATAGGAATAACTTTTTGGAACCATTTTTCGGAATGCCCAATACAAAAAGGAGAGCCGTCTATGAACACTATTAGTTTTACACTTGAGGCAGACAGCAAAATAAGATTGTACTACCAGCTTTACGAAAAAATTGCAGAGCTGATAAAAAACGGTTCCTATCCCCAAAATACAAAGCTGCCGTCAATCCGCACAGTTTCCGAAAAATTGAACGTAAGCAAAAATACGGTAACAAAAGCCTACGAGCTTCTTGAAAAAAATCATTTCATATATTCAGAGCAAAAGCGCGGATATTTTGTAATGGATTTGTCAAAATCTGTACCCATTCAAACTGCTTCCGAGCCAGAAAAAGCATCCCAGCCCGATGACGACATTCCGACTGTTGAATCAATAATACGGCAAAGGATGAAAAATCAAGAAGAGCCAAGCCCAGAGCAGACCGAGCCGGAGAAAAAAACAAAGACAAAAAAATCTGCAAAAAAAACTCTTGAGCACAGTCCAAGGGTAACAGATTCTGTAACCATAAAGCCAAGCCAATCGATTGCAAAACCGACCACAATTGAAGAGAAACTTGCGGACTGCTACCGTTCTGTGCTTCTCCAGAAAACCGCAAAACTACAGGAAAATGCGGCACCATTTGGAGAACTTTGCCTTAAAAAAGCCATTGTAAATTTTCTGCACTCATGCCTTGGCATAAACTGCGATGAAAATCTGGTGGTAATTGGAGCAAGCAAGGACTCTCTTCTTTCGGCAATCCTCCAGCTGCAATCTTTGAACACGCCGTACATCAAATCACAGGGGGTCGGGCTTTTACGTCTGGCAAATCAATTCACGACGGGCTCGCTAACAACGGTCAAAGCAATTGCCGCGGTCGCCGAGGACACTGATTTGCCCACAAAAAAAATCTTTGCGGCGGCTGGCCTTCCGGTAAAAGAGGTTCCCGTAAATGAGTTTGGTCTGGACTCAAATTTTGTAATAACATCCGGTGCAACTTCCGTTTTTACAATTCCAGGTGACAACCCCGAATTTTCTGTCAGCGATCCGAACGAGCATTATAAAATTATTTTGGACTGGGCAAGTCAGGCATCGTACAGATATATCATTGAATATGACACGGAAAATTCTTCGGTAAAAGATTTGCTGACCCGATTCAAAAGTCTGGATTCCATGGACAAGGTTATCTATATCAACAGTTTTGAAAATCTTCTGCCACTTGGATTAAAAACTTCGTTTGCGGTTCTGCCCAAAAATATTTTTGCTGATTTCCAACAAAAATACGACAACATGACCTGTCCTGTTTCTCTTTTGGAACAGCTGGTTCTGACCGAATTTATAGATAAGAATTATCTAAGCGACTACCTAAGCTAAGGACTGTTTATGGCAAAGAAAACTGAAAAGAAAGCAGAGAGTTCGGACCTTCCCGAAATGGAAGTACAGACAGAGCAGCTGAAAGATTTAATCCACTCGCAGATTCAGGCACAGAAAGATTTTTTCAGAACCAACGCAACAAAACCCCTAAAATGGCGGCTTTCAAAACTCAAGTCCCTGTACGCTTCAGTTAAAAATCACGAAAAAGAAATTGCGCAGGCACTTTACACCGATTTGGCGAAATCCGAGTTTGAAGCCTACGTGACCGAAGAAGGATTTGTCCTCCACGAGATTTCTCTGGTAAAAAAGAATCTAAAAAAATGGGCCAAAATCAAAAAAGTCCATGAAGGTGCTATGTCCGGTCCTGCAAAAAGCCAAATCATGCCGGAACCCTATGGAACAGTTTTGATTATCGCACCGTGGAACTATCCTTTTTTGCTCACACTTCAGCCGCTTGTGTCCGCAGTTGCAAGTGGAAATACAGCCGTCGTCAAATGCTCGGAGCTGAGTCCAGCCACAAACAAAGTTGTCGAAACAATCATCAAGGAAGTCTTTGAACCGGAACATGTTCTTTATGTGGAGCCGGGCTATATGCAGACAGAAATTCTTTCGCACGAGCATTTTGATTTTATCTTCTTTACCGGAAGCCCCAAAGTTGGAAAAATTATCATGGAGAATGCCGCAAAGTTCTTGACCCCGGTTTGTCTGGAGCTTGGCGGAAAAAGTCCATGTATAATAGAAGAAAATGCAAACATCGCGATGGCCGCACGAAGGATTGTCTGGGGAAAACTGATGAATGCCGGACAGACTTGTGTTGCACCAGACTATGTTCTTGTTGAAAAATCAGTGAAGGACAGTTTTATAAAATCCGTCCATGAGGAAATTGAAAATCTGTATGGTGACAATGTTCTCGCAAATCCTGAGTACCCGAAAATCATAAACTCACGGCACTTCACAAGACTTTTTTCCATGGTTCCAGAAGCAAAGGTCGATACCTCCACGAACAAGATTTCTCCAACAATTTTGGATTTGGGAGATTTGAACGGCGTTGAGGCTCTGAACCATCCAACAATGAAGGAAGAAATTTTTGGTCCCCTGCTGCCTGTCCTTACTTACGAAAATCTTGATGACGCAATGGATTTTGTAGCCACACGCCCCACCCCGCTGGCTCTGTACCTCTTCAGCAAAGACAAAAGGGTACAGAGAAAAGTTTTCGGTTCACTAAGATTCGGAGGCGGGTGCATCAATGATGTAATCTGTCACCTTTCGGCAAACGGTCTTCCTTTCGGTGGATTCGGTGAGAGCGGCATGGGAAACTACCATGGCGAATATGGATTCAAGACCTTCTCCCACTATAAATCTGTCCTCATTCAGCATCCAAACAAGGATTCAAAGTACAGGTACAATTCGCACGGAAAATACCTGGAATTGATAAAAAAGTTTCTAAAATAGAGATTCTGGAGATTTTTACCCTGTCTTTTGGACAAATTTGAAGGTTAAAATCTAACTACCGATAGTTATTATTAAAAATTTTAATATAACCATCGGTAGCCGAAGTTTTTCACACTCCGCTTGCGCAGAGCAGTCCAAATCCAATCACTGGTCCAAGGAAAATTGCAATATAAATCAATGTAATCCACGGCTGATAATCTACATAAAATTCTTTAAAAGTAAGCCGCCATGGATGCTTTATCAAAACCCAGCCGACCAAATCGACAACAATGCAGATTCCGGACCAAATTGCACCGGTTATTACAGCTTCAGCCCAACTCGGATTCGCAAGCCCCTTCATATAAAGGAAACCAAAAAGCGTAAAAAAAATTATGTTGTACAGAGGATGCCACGGTTTTGTTTTCTCATATCCCTCGCCCATCCCCGGACTTTCTTTCATTGATTTCATTTTCAAGACAACAATATTAAAAATTGTATGCCCAATTCCAATCCAGGTCACAACAATATACGAAACCCAAAACCAAAGCATCGACATACCAAAATTTTGCATGACAAACTCCTTTGCCCCGATTCTACAAAAGAGATTTTTTTGCCGTCAAGGAAAGTTAAAACAGCTCAAGCTGCAAAGACTTTTCCGGGAAATCTTCAATCCATTTGAAAACAGAATCCACACCAAGCATTATATTATTTTTTTTACAGATTTCAGAAAGGCGTGGCATGAGGCAGTCGTTATTCGGACCTGCACATTCATATTTACATATTAATCCTCGTAATGCCCCCTACAGGATTTTACAGTAATAAACTCTGGTGAATATTCATAAACAAGACGGTTTTCTTCATCTATGCGCCGACTGCACTCACCTTTTTTGTGTTTTAATTTTCTGGCTTACCCTCACCTTTTAAAGCTCCTTCTCGTTCAATACTTTTCAAGAGCTTATTGATTTTTTGAAGAGTTTTTTTGTCCTGCCCTTGCCAATAAAGATAATCATCCCAGCCTTCATCAGCAAACAATACTCTACTCATTCTGCTGCCATCGCATCAAGTTCTTCCATCGTCTTGACGACAACCTTTCCTTCCTTGATTTGCTGATCTGCCCTATCCAATTTTGCCAGATACTCAGCATTTCTTCTTGCTTTTTCCATTGCACGATAATCATCTTCGGAAACAATCACGACATTATGATTTTGCTTTCTTGGAACAATAACAGGCTCTCCAAAAAAAGCCATATCAAAATATTTCTTTATGTTTGCGCGAACATCCACCTGTTTTGCTATCGTCATAAAATCCCCCTTGAACAGTAAAACTGTACGCTTTTCAGTACTATTCTACAAAAGATTTTTTTTGCCGTCAAGGAAAGTTAAAACAGCTCAAGCTGCAAAGACTTTTCCGGGAAATCTTCAATCCATTTGAAAACAGAATCCACACCAAGCATTATATTATTTTTTTTGCAGATTTCAGAAAGGCGTGACATGAGGCGGTCGTTATTCGGACTTGTACATTCATATTGATTTCCAAAAGTTTTTATGTATTGATTTTTTAATCCGGGAAAATGCTTGTCCAGGGCCGCATAAAAATATTCACGGTTTCCTTCGCGCAAAGTTAGCCCCATTCCAAAACAGATTATCGCCTTGACTCCCGCACGAACACAGTAATCCATAATTCCTTCAACATTTTCGAGCGAATCATTGATAAACGGAAGAATTGGACTGAACCAAACCACGGTCGGGATTCCCTCGTCACGGAAGCGACACAAAACTTCAAAACGCCGGCTCGATGGACACACCCCTGGCTCAATAATTTTACAAAGGGCATCGTCATAAGTTGTTAGCGTCATCTGCAAAACAGATTTTGATTTTCGATTTATGCGCGAAAAAATATCGATGTCCCGTAGAACCAAATCCGATTTTGTAATAACGGTCGCACCAAAATTCTGACACTCGATTATTTCAAGACAACAACGCATGATACGCAAATCTTTTTCCAGCGGAATATATGGATCGCACATGGAGCCAGTCCCTATCATACAGCGTTTACGTTTTTTACGCAGAGCCTCATCCAAAAGTTCCGGCGCATTTTGCTTCACTTCAATATCCTCAAACGCATGTGCAAATTGATAACACCGACTCCTCGAATCACAATAAATGCAGCCATGCAAACACCCGCGATAGATGTTCATGCTGCGCGGAGTAAGAATAGATTTTGCGTTTACGAAATGCATGGAACAGCTCCTATTTATTTGATAACTCTAAATTCTATCGCACCAAATAAAGCAAGTCAACGTACCAGAAAAAAAAACACCGACCAGTCCACAAGGGAGTGATCGGTGAGACAAAAAGTGTTAGCTATTCACTAATCTCCACAGCCAAAGAGCTGATAGTAATATCCGGCCTGACTATTTTTATCGGCCATATCTGAATATAGCTGATCACAGGTTTCTTTTTTTTGAGCTTCTCTCCCTTCTTTTTCTGCACAAGCCGGACATTTCTGTTTAGAGTTTTTTACATCTGCCGTAGCACGTAACGTCCCTGTATATTTTTTCCCAGTTGTAGTATAAACGTCTCCACAGCTATATCTTATGTAAGATGTTGCTGCAAACGCCATTCCCACCACAGTTGCCAGCACTGCCAGCACCACAATCAATCTCTTCTTCATAATAATTCTCCTTGGTCAGTTTCAGTTCTTGCCGGAACGTTTTTTATTTTTTTCAGGCATCAAATCAGATAGACTCGATGTCTGAAAGATTCCAAATATGTAAATACACAATGTTAATACGAAGCCCAACACCACTTTGTGCTACCCGTATAAAATGTTTCAGAATCAATTATATCTCCCGCAGAAAGGGCTCCCAACTTTATAGTGCTTCCATTTTTGTATACACTTCCACTTGTTACATAGTTGCCATAAGAATCGTACCAAGTAAAACTGCTACCACTTAATTGTAGATAACCACTTCCCCCATTTGGACTTACATATTTTCCATCTCTAACTGAATACGATGAACTTGATGACGAATATGAACTACTGCTAGATGAATAACTTGAAGATGGAGATCCATACAATTCAGCTATACCCTCAAAAACTTCACACGACATAATTCCGAGTACTAAACTTATTGACATTGCCAGCACCACAATCAACTTCTTTTTCATAACGATTCTCCTTGGATATTTACCCTTGTCCCCAAGCATTATACTTACTCACATGCGTGAATAATCCCAAATTAATGTTGCATTCTAATGCCGCGCTTGCTCATCAGGACCTCCTTTTAAGAGAGTTTCCGAATCAAGTTCGGAATGACAGTACACGGCATTCTGTGCCAAACCAAGTTAAAAATCTTCATTCGCCAGTGCGTTCTGGATTTCTGTCTGGCTTATTCCCTTGGATGCCATAAATTCCCATAAGCCCGAGCAGTTGAACCGGAAGATTGTACCTGTTGAATTGTTGCGGATTGTAAGCATTTTGTTGCTTGTGAACAAATTCAAAAAATCCCGCGTATCACCTGGATTTACGTTGGTATAATAACAGCAAATAGAATTATCCGAACCACGCTTTGTCTGATATCCAGTTTCAGTTGACCATGTCGCATAGGAATATCTTTTGGAAAACACATCGCCATTATCAGTCTTTATATCTAATGTATCATTGTAATATGCTCTGCCGCCCCAAATCACTCCTGCCCGCACAGTTGAATTAAGTGAGTTGGAATACTTGTCATATCCGACAAACAGCCATGCTTCTTTTTGACTGACCCCAGAGCCTTTCACAAAAAATGAATATGTTGTGTAGCCGTCAAAATCGTTAATATGTTCCTGGACATACCATGTTCCTCCAGAGTTTTGTGCAGACAGAGTTATTGGCATGACCAGCATTGAAACTAATATCAAAATAGAAATCTTTTGTCGCATAGCATATTCTCCTGTTCAATTTTAATTTATATCAGAACTTTTTTTGGGTTACAGTTGTATCGAGTTTTTCCCATATTCAACGCCATAGATGTTAAGGTAGTCAACAGGTTTTACAAAAACATACCATGTCTTTCCACGCGTAAGAGATGATATATCTGTCTGGACTGTAGTTCCCACTACTGGACTGCTTACCGAATACGTATCCAGTTTTTTTGCATCTTCAATATACTGTGTTGTACCATAGAAAATTTCATAAGACATTCCACCGTCTACAATAGTCCACTGAACAGTAATTGAGGTGGATGTCTTTTTAATAAGTGAAACTCTGGGGGCTGCGATTTTGGTATAGAACTCCACTTCTTTTGAATAACTACTGTTACCATCACTTCCTATAGCTTTCACTTTGATTCGATAATGCGTATATGGAGATAAACCTCTTAAATTATATGGGGAAGCCTCAGAGTGCTTATCTTGACGAGTTATTCTTTCAGTCCGTTCTGAGCGAGAGTCATATGGATCCCAACAAATTATGTAACTACTAGCACCGGGAACATCATCAAATGCAATCTCCGCGCTATTCGCATGACGATAAACAACTTTTACATTTCTTGGCGCAGAAAGCGGTACTGACGATGATGAATTCGTGGCTCCAGAATGGTTGTCAGCGGTATTTTCACATCCAAAAAACATCGCAACAACCATCAGTAACAACGGCAACAACATAAATTTTGCTTTTTTCATAACACATTTTCTCCTCGAAACTAAATTTTCCCCCATTATCTTCCCTGCACCACCACAAATGAAATCGCCTGATTTATGATTTTTTTACAACACACAGATGGACTTTAAACGATAGACCAATGCAAATCTAATTGGTAAACTAAAAACATAAAAAAATGGCAATTGGAGAAAAAAAATATGGATTCAGTTCAATCAACAAAGTTATACCCCCCCCCGTATTATAGCTAAACTAAAGGCCCACCCTCTAATCAAAGCAGGAATCACATTTCTGGTCTGCACAATTGTTTTTCTTTTTGCAACTGGCATGACTGTTTCTGTTGAAATGCCCGAAAATATTTCTATCTTGACTGACATAACAAAAAGCTACGGTGCGGCGGATATAAAAAAACTTTCGGAAAATGAGTTTCAAACCACCGCAGGTCACAGAGTCTCCCCGGGATTTGTCTCCGGCCAAATTTGGATAAAAATCGCTCCTCCAAAAAATCACGAAAAAATCATTTTGGATTTGGGCCCAGAACCAATTGACTGCGCGGAACTTTGGGCTGAAACAAAAACCGGTTTCAAGATTTTGGACAAAACCGGGCGACGTGTCATGGGGCTTGCACACAACAGCGGAATCTGGCGGGATGCTCTGGACATTTCTGAAATCAACCGGGACTCCCCTCTTTTTATCCGCATCCAAAGTTTTGATTCAATCGCCCTTTCGCTCCGTTTTTTTTCGCGAGCAGATTTTATCCGGCAAACAATATTTTTTTCAATCATTTATGCCGTGCTTCTCACAGTGATGGGATTGATTGCAGTCGCACTTTTTCTCGCTTGGATTTTTACCCATTCAAATCGTCTGCTCTGTTTGATTGCGACAACGCTAAGTCTTGCAATCTACATAATCAACATGACCGGCATGGGGCACACATTTTTTTACGGCACACTGAGCGACACAAGATTTTTCTCCCGGCTTGGATACATTTCCGGCTCAATCGGATTTGCATTTTTCTTGGCATTCTTTTTGATTGAGCTGAAGGGTAAAAACATTTTTATACTGATTTTATTTTTTATCGCAATCATAAGCAGCATACTTTTTATTGCAGTAGAAAATCTACAGATAATCTACCCGGTGACAATTGGCATATTAATTTTGGGATGCATTTTTGTTTCCATACAGAACATAATTTTATTGAAAACTTCAAAGCACCAGCTTCTTACGTTGAGCAGTGGATGGATTCCACTTCTTTTGTTCGTGGTGATTCGACAGACATTACATTTGATTCGACTTTGCACAAACCTTCCAATCCACGCGGATATTTTTGACAACGACTATTATTTCGGCTATAGCATTTGCATTATCGCGACGCTTGTAATTTATTCAGAAACAATGCTGCGGAATCTTGCTATGCAATCAAAAAAGTTTTTACAGGATAAAGAACAGCTGAACTTTTTAAGAACATCAAGTCTTGAATTTCTTGCGCCAGTCTCGCTGATGAAAAACTGTCTTTCAACAATGCAGTCCCTGACAAACGATGCAACAATCGCTCCGTACATGACGGCACTCTATGGAAACTGTCACAGAATCGAGCAGCTCACATTGATTGTAAACAGCATTGCCGAACAGGAACAGGACATTGCAGAGGTCATAAAGATGTGTAGAAAAATGAAAATTGTTCAGACCTTCAACTCATGCATGAAAAATTTCATTCCAGTCATACAGGAAAAAAATCTGGACATAGAAACTAACTTGGTAACGGAGGAAGACGATTCCATAATGATTTTCCCTCTTTTTCTGGAAACATTTTTCACTAATCTACTCCACCATGTAACAATTTCTTCGCCAGAAAATTCAAAAATAAAAATAATAATTGAATGGGATGAAGAAGAAAAAAGTCTCCTGTACCGAATAAAAAGTTCTGCCACCGCAAACAAAGAAACCGATATTGCTTTTAACCTTGTACGCAGAATCTGCAATCTTTATGGAGGAAATCTGAGCATAAGCAAAAAAGAAAATTCAACCGAATCAATAAACGCAAAAATATTTCAGCCAAAAGAAGCAGATTTAAAATCAAATCCCGAAAGTCAAATTACAGACGAACAATTTTTTCCTGACGATGGAGACAGTACAATAAAAACTCTGCTCAAATGTAGATTAGACACAACTCTTGAAAATTCCTTCAGCACAGACGGATTAAACATAGAACCAAAATCAAAAGGCAACGATGCACAGGCACGCAGTCTCTTGTACCAAACATTTAAACTTTCAGTCCGCGAAATCGAAATCTCTGAACTATTGTTTTCAGGAAAAAGCAACAAGGAGATTGCGTCAAAACTTTTTATTTCCACAAGCACCGTGGCCACTCACATTCAGCACATCTATGAAAAATGCGGAGTGACTCGGCGTACAGAATGGGTTCGACTTGTTTGCGGAAATTGATTCAACACCGTGGCAAAGCAGCAATTTTATTTTCTCATCCCCCATAATTTATATGGATTCTTTTTCAACTCGTTTTCATAAATCGAAACCACAGACCAGATGTCAAAAAACATTGTTGTGCATTTCCCGATTTTCATTTCTTTAATCAAGTTTTTTTCGTAAGCCATTTTTTGAATTGTGTACCATGCTTTTACAGGTGGCTGTCCGGCTTCAACAAACCATTTTCCGGGCGGATATATTTTATTGATTTCTTCGCTTGGTTCAAACTGTTTGTTTATGTCCACAGGTGTAATTGATTCAACATAATGCATGGCGGTGAGTTTGTAAATATCCACACCAAACAAAAGAGCTTTTCCTCCATTGTGGATTGGATAGTCAAGTCCACTTGTCACAGCTTCCATTCCATGTTTTCCCCAACCCGCCGTGCTAATTGTATCTCGCCCACAAAAAGTGTCTGGCAACTTTCTGAATGTATCAGCAACAATTCCCATAGCGGTTCTTTCGGCATCAGCATCAAGCACTTTAATTTTGACCGTTATGCCAAGTTTTTTATCTTCATCCGTAAGTTCCATTTCTCTGCTGAGTCGCAGCGCTGGCATAAAAATACTTCCCTCATCCGTCACCAATTCTTTGAGAGCGTCAATCAAAGTCATGGCCCCTCCTTCAAGTGTGCCAAAACTTTTTAAAGATGAATGAACTTCAAGCGTCATGCCTTTTTCTATCCCAAGATTTATGAGCGCACTTTTCAACTCCTCTTTCGTCACCATTTTTAATCTCCAGTCTTCTGCCTAGACTTTATATTCCGATATTTTTTGCTCTTCATCAATAAATTTTATTTCCTCCCAGGTGTATAACAAATCACACTATGAATTTGGCTGTAATGTTTTCCATCCTCAAGCCTAAAATGATGCTGGCGGCCAACTCCACCAAACCAGTGATACGGTTCATCGTTTTCTGTTTTACCCTCGCTAATTTCCAGCACACCCTGTCTCATGCACCGCAACAAAGAAATGTCATCAAAATCACGTGCATGACCATGGAGAATATAATCCGCCTCTTTTTCAAGAAACATGATTCTATCTATATTTTCCAAAAGCTCGCTCATCTTTGGACAACCGTCAAGCTGCATCCATAAATGGTGGTTGATTGCATCGCCCGCAAACAAAATCCGCTCCTCTTTTAATAGAAGAACAATGCTTCCTTTTGAATGTCCCGGGAGATTGTATACATGAAGAGTTTTTCCTCCCAAATCAATTATGTCGCCTTCATTGATTGCCTTGAATGGTGGCATTTTTTTTGAATCAGAAAGGAAGTTGGGATCATTTACAAAACTTGCAGCAAGATTGAAATCATCAGGACTCATGTATGCCTCGTCAAAATAGATGTTGCCCAAAATATGGTCAGGATGTCCGTGCGTGTTGATTACGACAAGCGGTTTATCCGTAATCTCTCGGACAGCTTTGTGCAAATCATTGTATCCATTCATTGTGTCGATTACACATGCTTTTTTCTCTCCAACAACAAGATACCCTGTAGACTCATGCGCCTCGTCCATAAGATAAAGATTCTCTCTGAGCTGTTTTATAAACAATTCTTTTTCCATATTTGCCCTTTCCAATAGTATTTTCTAAAAAGAAAAATATTTCAAGTTGTTTGAAAAAATATTGACAACAACAGAGTTATGCAATATATTGCATATATGGGAATAAGGAATGAAGACATTTTGAAAATCATGCCACCACGGATGGGGTTGTTTGGGCTTTTGTTTTCATTTATGAACAGACTACAGTCAGTGGGAGATTTGTTTTACAAGGAGATTACATGCAAACAGTTTTTTCTTCTTGCGTGTATGAACCTCTACAAAGACGAGCCACCTACAGCAAATGAACTTGCCGAGACAATGGGCTGCTCACGACAGAATGTAAAACAGATTTTGGACAGTCTTGAAAAAAAAGGCCTCCTTGTTTTAAAGCAGGATGAAAATGACAGACGCAAGCAAAGAATTTTTAAAACAGAAAAAACAAAAAACCTTGCAAAAAAATATTTGCAAAAGGAAATGGAGTTTATGAATCTTCTTTACGGAGATATTTCAGACAAAGAAATTCGGGGAGTATATAAAATAATTTCCAAAATGGAAAAAAATCTTACAGAGCAGGAGTTTGAAAAATGAAATCAATTGTAATCTACAACAGCCAGACAGGATTCACAAAAAAATATGCCGAATGGATTAGCGAATTGGCATCATGCGAGTGTGTGGAATTCAAGAGTGCAAAAAAATTAAATCTTTTGGATTATGACGCAATTATTTTTGGCTCATGGTGCATGGCCGGTGGAATTACAAAGTTGCCATGGTTCAAAAAACAGATTCCATCTCTTTCGAGCGCAGGAAAAAAATTGATTGTATATGCCGTTGGTGCAAGCCCAGCAGATAGCCCCGATGTTTCAGTTGCAATGCGCAAAAGTTTTTCTGACGCAGAATGGCCGCTGGTAAAAGTTTTTTATTGTCCCGGTGGATTGAACTACGACAAAATGAGCGGCACATCAAAACTTGGAATGAAAATGCTTTTGAAAATTTTGTCTTCAAAAAAAGATCCAAGTGAAGAAGAGCGAAAACAGATTGAAATGATTTCGCACTCTTACGACATCTCTGACAAAAAATATGCGGAAGCAGTTGCAGCCGAATTAAAATAGATTTTAAAACAAAGGTTTCCCCGTCCGCATCATTTTAATTGCAGGCAGGGAAATCTTTTTATAAATATCTCTCCACTGTCTCCGAACTCCAGACATGAACTTCAATATATCGTTCCGGACCAAACGCTCCATCGACATTCCAATTTTGCGGAAGTCCATATTTCTTTATCACTTCAAGAATTTCTTCGTAGGTATAAACTTTTTTTCTATATTCTTTGCCGTCGTTCACAAGCGGACTAAAAGTTGGCATTGAATCACCATAGGTAAATGACAAAGTTTTTATATCAAATTCCTCCACCGGGATTTTTAGATAATCACTTTGCTCAAACCAAGTTGAAAGCCAAGGGCAATGGTCTACAACCATGTAATATGGAGAATCAATTTTTACAACACCGCCCTTTGCCATAAACTCATGTCGCAAAATCAATTCGCATTTTTTTCGTCGCTCCAAATATTTTTCATCCCTTTTTGCGCAGAATCCATTCGGTCGCTCTGTATTTATCTGTTTTAAAATCACTTCCGCTTTTTCGGGGGAAATGGATGTTAAACTTTTGAATGGACCGGAGCGTTTGTCAAAATAGTGGTACAGATACAAAATGATTTCCTTTATTTATTTTTCCCAAAATGTATGAACGAAAGAATTCCAATCGGCAAAAAATACATGCACCAAATTACAAGCGCAATCGTTCCACCCTTACCTGAATCACCGTTTGCCATGCTTTTAAACATTCCGGTCATTGGCATTACAAAACAAGCGATGAAAAATATTCCGTGCGCAATCAGCAGACCTTTGAGCCATTTTTCAGACTTTGATTTCGCCTCGATTGAAAGACCAATAAAAAAAGTTGAAAGAGCCATCATTCCGTAACCAAGCAAATCATAATTGAAAATAAGACCGCCGCGCTTAAAATCCAAAATTGATTTTGCCTGCTCATTTAGATTTTCAAGACGCACGCTTGTGTTCTGTGCAAAATATACAATCAAAATAAATGTCGCATAGATTGCAGCAAGCACAAGTCCGACATTTGCACTGACACGTCTTTCGCTTTTGCTTTCGTTTTGAAATCCCGCAGCCATCATAATGTAGCCGATTGGGAGAAACATGCAAACTAAAAAAGAACCGAAAGTAAAATCCGCAATCAAGAAAAGCGCAAAAAGAAAAACCGACATAGTAACAATTGCGGCTCCAATTTTTGAAATCAATTTATTCATTTAAGAATGCCCCCTTTTTTCAATCCGTGAAAATTATTTTCTTGTGTTAAAAAGGATTGCAGCAATTACACCTGGGACCCAGCCTATGCAGGTCAAAATTATCGTGAGTAAAATTGCGCCGCATCCGCAATCTAGAACTGCAAGAGGAGGACATATTATACATAGAATCGCACGTAGACATCCCATTTTTTACACACTCCACAAAAGATAGGTCTCAGTTTTCAGCATAATAATTATCAACAGATTTTTCAAGTTGATTTCAAATGTTGACGGTATTTTGTTTTTCCATGATGTCATAACAAAGATAGTCACCGTAACCTGTTTCGGTAATTACATAATCGGTTTCAAAGTAGCCACGTTTTCTGTAAATTGCTTTTGCAGGAAGCGATGCGTCCAGAATTATTTTCGCGCTGATTTCAGAAACTTTTTTTTCGGCAAAATCAAGCAATGCCCTGCCGTATCCCTTGTGCTGAAAATCAGGAAGAACAAAAAGCCTCCCGATTTCATTTTCGGAAATACTCACGGTTCCAACATTTGTTCCATTATCTGAAAGGAGAAATACTTTTTGATTCAAAATGTCGTCACGTATTTTTTCATCCGAATGGTGGTCTAGAAAAAACTGAACAGCCCCTGCCGGATAATATTTCGGATAAACACTTTTAATTGTGGCTTGGACAATTTTTTTCACGTCATCAAAATCTTTTTGTGAAGCGACTTTTATTTCCATTTTAAAACTTGTACCTCATTTCAGTGTAGCGTTGTTCTTTGTCCTGAAATCCAATTTTTTTGTAGATTGGATAACCATCTTTAGTTGCGCTCAGGTCGATTCGTCCGAGACCTTTTTCACGTCCATAGTCCACAAGATTTTGAATCAGTTTTGTACACAATCCTTTTCCGCGATAATCTGGCTCGGTGTAGACGCTAAGGACCTCACCGTAAATACCGTTCAGTAAAATTGAATTCGCGGGCATCTCGATTATCAAAAGATACGCAACTGAGACTATATGTTCGCCATCTTTTGCAATAAAAGCAATCAATTCGGTTCCAAGTTTGCGTTCAAAATAATCTGGAAGTTGTTTTTCCATGCACTCTTTTTCATACTCACTTACCGAACCAAAATCATCCACCATGTATGCAATCCTCATGCGAATCAATTCTGCTATGTCTTTTTTTGTCGCCTGCCCAAACTCTATCATTTTCTGCTCCCCAACGTCACCAACTTTTAACCTCTAGTATTCAACTTTTCCGCAAGACATTCAATATGCCTATCGTCGGTGCCACAACATCCTCCCCAAATTTTGATTGAAACAATTTTGGACAGTTGAATCATGTCATCTGCGAAATCTTTTGGAGAAGATGTTTTTAGATCAACAGAACCATCAAGCTCCGCATAAGAAAGCGGCGATGTGTTTGCCTGAATTCCACGGAATCTTTTTTGCACAGCAGCATTTTGATTGAACGGCTGCGACAGTGCCTCAAAAAGAATTTTCGGATGAACACAATTTGTCATATAGCAGAGCGGTTTGTTCCGCGTGTTTTCATCAATATAAGTGATTGCATCAGAAATTTTTGTTCCGTCTATCAGAGTTCCATTTTTTTGAATCGTAAAACTGATTATATATGGAAGATTTGTTTCATCCGCAGCTTCCGCAAGTCCGGCAGCTTCAAAAAGTGACGGCATAATTCCGGCATACAGAAAATCAACTCCCGCATCAAGAAAATGCCCGCACGTCCATTTGTGAAAATCATAAGACTCTTTTTCAGGCAAAGCACCCTCGGCAGTGTAGGCATCTCCCTTGCATCCCATCAGTCCACCGACAAACATTCTTGCTCCAGATTTTTTTTGAATCTCCCGAAGAAAATCAACATTGTCCGAAATTATTTTTTCAGAAAAATCTGAAGACGAAATTCTTTCTCGGTTCGCACGACGGGTCGGAGTTGTTGCAATAAACGGCAGACTGAATCTTTTTGCAATATTGATGTAGCCGCGCCACAATTCGGCAAGCGCATCTCTTCCGGTCTGACTGTAGACAAGAGAAGCCATCGCAACATTGTCATCAAAATCAAGATGATATTCCCTTTTCAGCCGTTCACCCAGCGCACCTTCCATCAAAATATTTTTGTACTGATTGAAACATTCAACAAAAGTCATTTTATTTTTCCGCAGAAAATTTTATCACCTGTTTTTCAGCATCAACCGTGGCGGGAACTCCAAATGGAATTATGCATCTTGGAGCCGCATGTCCAATATTTATATTAAAAAGAACAGGCAAATTTGGATTGTCGATTATCTCAATCAAAAGTTTTTTATAATCGGCAGCGTAGATTTCGTCCATCGGTTTACCGACAAGAACCCCCGACACAACATCGAACAGTCCATATTTTTTTAATTCGCCCAGCATCTTTTTGTATTTTTCTGGCGTGGGTTTTTCTTCGCTCGACTCAAGGAGAATGATTCTACCACTCCAATCTTCAAGCGGAGGGAACAAATTGTATTCGGAGCAAAGACTTACGCTGTCGTCGTATCGCTCGTTGTTGAAAATGTCATACATGGAATCGATGCATCCGCCTAAAATTTTTCCAGAAAAAATCTGGCTGCCCTGCAAAAGTTCAAAACCATTGTTATTGTGACTGACTCTTGGAATACCAATCTGGTCTTCATCAAAATTGCTTCTTTCTTCATACCAGACATCGCTCGGGTGGATTTCTTTTATTGTTCCAGTTTTAATGAGTTCCTCAAAAAATTTTTTGCTGTACGGAAGCATGTCTGATTCCAGCTCGCACACATCGGACAAAAAAGATTGACCGTAAAAAGTTTTCGCACCCAATTTGTGGAGCATAAAATGATTCATAGTCGAATCAGAAAATCCCAAAAAGATTTTATCATTCACAACTTTTTTAAGCTCATCATTTTTAAACAGGTACGGCAAAAGTCTGTAAGTGTCGTCCCCGCCGATTGCACAAAGAATCATGTCAATCTCTGGATTTGAATATGCACGAATCAAATCTGCCGCACGAGCTTCCGGGTGCTCATTGATGTAATCCAGCCCCATCAAAGCATGTTCCGAAAAATGAACGCTCAGTCCCATGTCCTGCAAACGTTTTTTTCCAAGCTCCAATTCATGTGCCACAAACGGCTCTCCAATTATTCCCCGCGACAGACTCACTATCTCAATATTTTTTAGCATCCCCGCTCCTTTCTATTTTATACTATCCTAAAGATCCATAAGTAAAAAGTCCCTTATATTTTTGTGGATTATTCCGTTTTGGAAAAAATCAAAATCGTCCATGGAAACGACATATTTCGGGAAGCTGTCTTTTATGGAGTTGAAAACAGAAAACTCCCGTCTTACGGTTTCTTCGCCGTTTTATCAGTTATAGTCGCGAAAATCAAGATTTTTCCTTGTTTTAGCGGTTATAGTCGCTAAAATTTTATTCTTTTTATACTGTTTTTAGCCAGTGAAAACAAAAAAAAACACGTGCCAAAAATGACACGTGCATAAAACAGGATTATGTTTTTACGGCTAGAGTTTCCACGAAACTGCTTCTTTTCTGGATGCAATGAAGCGCGAGTAGATTCCTCCCTTGGCAACAAGTTCTTCGTGGTTTCCCTGTTCTGCTATGCGGCCCTTGTCGATTACAACAATCTGGTCGGCGTTGCGGACTGTCTTCAGGCGGTGCGCAATCATGATGACCGTTTTTTCTTTTGTAAGTTCGTCGATTGCAGCCATCAGGTCACGTTCGTTTTCTGGATCCACGTTTGCGGTTGCCTCGTCCAAAATGATTATCGGGGAGTCTTTCATTATTGCGCGTGCAATTGAAATGCGCTGCCTTTCTCCACCGCTGAGGTTTGCGCCTCCTTCACCGATTACAGTGTCATACCCGTTCGGAAGTGCAGAAATAAAATCGTGGCAGCAGGCTTTTTTTGCGGCGGCAATCACTTTTTCCATCGGGGCGTCGGGCTGTCCAAAGCGGATGTTGTTTGCAATTGTGTCGTGGAAAAGATATACGTTCTGGAAGACAAAGCTGAAGTTTTTCATAAGGTCATCCATGCTGTAATCTTTTACATCTGTTCCACGAAGGAAAACTTTGCCCGAATCTACATCCCAGAAGCGCGAAAGCAAATGGCAGAAGGTCGTTTTTCCTCCGCCGCTTGGACCGACAATTGCAGTTGTGCTGTGTTCAGGAATTGAAAGCGAAATGCCGTCTATAATTTTGCGGGGGTTCAAGGAATTGGTGTCGTAAGCAAAGCCAATATTTTCTGCCTGTATGAGCGCCGGTGCCTTTTCTTTTACGTTAGCAGGGCCCTTCCTGCCTTCAATATCCATTGTGGGTAATTCAAGGATTTTATTTCCCTTGTCCACGCAGATTTCAATTGTACGCAAAAGTGCAGAATAATTTCCGCCTGACTCAAGGGCATTAAAGAGCATGAATGAACATACAAGCATTACAGAGCAGTCAGTAAGAGTCATTGTGCCGTTAAGGAAGAAGAAAATAGAGGCAAGCATAATTGCAACGCCGGTTAATTTTGCAACCAGAGACTGAATGTTTGCAACAGGGATGCATCTCATTTCCATTTTGATCATTGTTTTCATTCTGCGGTTAATTACATCGCTCAGTTCTTTATTATGCTTTGAAGCAAGATTGTAAGCTTTTACTTCTGCAATTCCCTGAATGTATTCAAGAATTTTACTGACCTGCTTTTCGTCGGCAATATTTTTTTCTTCAGAAATATCTTTTACTGCAAAACGCATAAAAAAGTTTACAAACTCAAAAAGAGCAAAACCTGCAAGAGCAACAAGTGCAATTCTCCAGTCAAAAAAGAAAATCATTACAATGATAAGCGAAGTGTCCAAAAGTCCCTGGAGTACCATCATTACAGCGCGTGTTGCAATGTCACCCAAAAGTTCCATGGTGTTTGTCGTAACGGAAGTAATTTCGCCAAGGCTGTTGTTGTTAAAGTATCCCATTGGAAGATAGCGGAGGTGTTCTGCAATTTCTATTCTCTTGTTTGCACATGTTCTGTAACCGCCTTCGCACTGCCACATTGCGG
>DGGQ01000035.1 GCA_002392275.1 Treponema sp. UBA3870 | reverse complement strand
CGCCGATCATGGACCAGTCGCCACCGGGATTCTTGAAGCGGTAACCCTTGCTTTCCACGGCACTTGCGGGTTGGCGTTGGGACCCTTGCTTTGCGGCAGGTGCTGGCGAGTCGTCGTAATCGTAATAGCTTTGGGCGGTGCTGGTGGGGGAGTTGCCACCGTCGGTACTCTTGGATTCAGGATTAACTAAAGGGTCGCCGTTTCCAGCACAAGAAAGCAAAAAAAAGGCAAGGAATAGCCCGAATGCAGACAAATGCTGGTGGAAATAAGAAAACTTCTGAAACAGAAAAATGTTCATGAGGCGAAAAATACAAAAAAGTACAACTCCTCGGTGGATAAAAATCAGCAGTTAGTTCGCCAATATCTATATTTGTGACCAAATGAAGTTTTACATGAAATTTTTGTTCCTTCTGTGCTTATTGGCTGTTGTTCCTGCGTTGGCCGATCCGACGGCATCCATTTTTGTGAAAGATGCGGAGGAGTTTCAGGCTATTCAGAAAGAATTGGATCAGTTGAAAGACGGTCTTGGCCAGTCAAATCCCGAAGTAGAGGCTTTGTGGAAACGTGCCAGTGTCATTGCAAAGATGAACGACCGATGCGCCATGATTTCTATCAACGAAGTTCTGGATGAGGAATGTAGCCATTTCTATGCCGTAGAACTCCCTGAGTTTGAAACCAAGTATATGGAGGTGACCGGAGAACTTCGCCTGGGGGCCATGAGCATGGGTAATTCCCTGGCTGAACGCACCGAACAGATTAGGGCCTGTGCTGCGGCCCTTGGCGGTATTTTGGTTTCCAAGGAACAGTTGCTCAAGTTGAATGGAACTGTGGATTTGGAGCCCCTTACTTTTGATGGGGCGTTTGATGCAACCTATGATTTTGACCTGTTTTTTGACGGGAATCGTATGGATCAGCAAAAAAAGCTGATGGAACGCTGGCTTTCCAAGTGTGGTGATATAGTGCTCCGTAAGTCTGGCGATGAATATGCTCCCTTGTTCCTGGAATCGGTAGCGCAGATAAACGACTCCCTGGACAGGGTCAGTGCCAACGTGAAAATTGTGATGAATTCCAAGTCCCTGGGCTTTTACCTTGACCTGAACAAGCCGGTTTCCGGTGCCTATTACTTGAATGGAGTGCAGTTGTTCAAGGTGGATTCTATCCCGTCGGGCCGCAAGTATTCTCACCTTGTGGTAAATATTCCCAAGAGGACGGTAAAGCTGCCGCTGGGTTCCAATGGTAAAATGCAGAGCTTTAGTGGCCGGGTAGAGTTTACCTCGGTATACCAGGACAAGGACCTTGTGGGGCGGTGGGCTTGGAATTCCACCAAGAAGAAAAAGAAGTCCGCCTCCATAGCAAAGGCCAAGGGAAAGATTACGGAAACGGCAATGGAAGGTGCTGCGGCAGATTTGTCTCCTGAAGAAACGGAAACATCGAAACCGTCCGCTGTTGAGGAGTCGTACGAAGATAAGGTATTCAGGGAAGCCGCAGCAGATGCTGCCGCTGCAAAGGCTGCCGCGGAAGCCAGAAAGCAGAATGATGAGAAAAAATCAGGCGGAATTCATTGGGTGCCTATTGCCATTTCTGCGGCCGTTGCCGTAGGTGGCGGCGTGATGGCCGCCGTATACAACAACAAGGCGAAAACCGAGCGGGACAAAAAGCCTGCGGATGTCAAGGAATATAATGATATTTGTGACAACATTGACAATGCGCAGACCATGCGTACCGTGGGCATAGGAATTGCTATTCTTGGCGCCGTGGGTATTGGCGTAAGTTTTATGTTTTAGGGGGAGAAATATGTTTAGATTTCTTTTTTTGTTTGCTCTCCTTCTTTCGGCATGCACGAACTACCTGGACGAATTCCAGGACCAATATGGTGACATGGTTAACGGCGCTGCTGCAACGGATTTGTCTAATTCTAGCGCTAATTTGCCTTATGGGTTGTTTGAGGATGCCCGTGATGGACAATCTTACATGACTGTAACCATTGGGGACCAAATTTGGCTGGCGCAAAACCTGAACTACAACGACTCGGAGAGTTATTGCTATGATGACGAACCGACAGAATGTGTAACTTACGGGCGGTTGTATACTTGGGCTGCCGCACAGAAGGCTTGTCCTGCAGGATGGCACTTGCCAAGTAAAAAAGAATGGGATATCCTGTTTACCACGGTTGGCGGATTATCTGTAGCGGGAGCAATGCTCAAGTCCAGTAGCGGCTGGGAAAATGATGGAAACGGGACGGACAATTATTCTTTTACCGTTCGCCCTGCTGGCTATAGGGACACAAGTGGACATTATGGTGACGGTGGCAATGGTGCATATTTCTGGACTTCCACAGAAGGCAATAACGATGACGCCTATCGCGTAAAACTGAAATACTACGCTGATGTGACCTGGGGTGGCAATTTCCGGAATGCCGCACTTTCTGTCCGTTGCCTTATGGGTGAGGTATCAGGAAACGGTAGTAGTTCTGTTGTGAAATCGTCCTCCAGTTCTGCGAAATCGTCTAACTCTGCGAAATCGTCCAGTTCGGTGAAAACATCTACTTCGTCATCGTCATTCAGTGCAGTCCTTTCCAATACGTTGAGTTCTTGCGGAGATTTGTGGTGTGGCAAGCGTAAGGGAGAATATCGGGTAAATACCGGGCTTGATGCTGGAGGTGATCTTTCTGGTTGGTGGTGGGATTACAATGATAGTCAAGAAGAAGGCTATTCTTCAATATCTTGGGCTGCCAAGTTAGGAAATGATTTTGATCCTAAAGCTTTTGACCATATTATTGACAAGTGCAGCGGAATTTGTGGAACGGCAAATCTCGATAGGGGAAACCATGATTTCGATCCGTATGTCGGTTTCGGCTTTCATGTTGCTGGCCCTAAAACGGAAGATGGCATGGAAAAAGAATTGGTAGATATATCCGAATGGGGTGGACTTTGCGTTGTTTATTCAAGTGACGTGAGCCTTTGGGTGCAACTTGGACTAGGTGATTATAATGAAAAAGCTCTTTATGCTTACGATATTCCTTATGCGACACTTCCCAAGGGCTATGATATAGTACGGAACCTTGAATGGTCCGACTTTCACCAGGAGGGTTGGGGCGTTGTAAAAGGAGGTAAATCCATTACTGGACCGCAGGCTGCAAAGAGTGTGCAAGATATAAAAATCAAGATTATGGCTCCGGATGGCAACTATAAGTTTAATGTTGCTTCTATTGGCCGCTTGGGATCTTGTTTTTAAAATGTCAACTGAACGCGGCCTCTGTCCGTTGCGTCGAGAACCGGAAGTAGAGTGCCCCAAAAAATGCGCACTTGTCAAAATGCGTGCGCGTTCGGGTACACCAATGTTTTTCAAAAATATATATTACCTTGGACCATGCAGGAGTTTAATAAGAGGGTAGCATAAGCTACTATATTCATTGCGCAACCCCAAAAAGGTAAAACAATGGTAAAAATCAAGTTCCAACAAGAGCCTGGAACGGCGCCTAAGACGGTCATGCCGTCTGACAGTATTCTTATGTATTTGGAAAAGTACATTATAGTTCCAGCTGAAGAAAAGTGTGGATACGGCATCTATAGCAAGGCCCGCGAAATCCCTATTTTTTTCGTCAGTGAAAATACCATCAACCAAAAGCGTCTGGCGATTGTTCGTGGTGTTTACGAGGATTTACGCAAACTCTGTGATTTCATAGGTAGAGAACGGTTTTGGAAACTGTGGGAAAAAGAGTCCATTGCAACGGAAGGTCTTTTGAAGGTGAGGGATTACAATGAGATTTCAGAAGAGACTCTGGCAAATTCAAAAGGTACTCGGGCAAATTCAGAAGACGCACTGGCAAAATGGGCTGATCCCATCGGTCTCTACCTCCCTAAGGGCGAACTCCTGGACCAGGGACCAGAAATTTGGGTCTCGTACGAAAAAATCTGCAACCGGCATCAGAACTCGCAGGATGTGAAATACACTACGGCATTGACCTTGGTTCACGAGTTGGGTCATGCTATTATGGATGCTCCGACATCGTGCCTTTATTGTCTGAAAACATGGGTTGAGGAGCCTTTGGCTAACATGATCGCCCTCTATTACCTAGATTCTGTCGGTCCGTCAAAGACCTATGGAAATGCCCGGATGGAGTTTGTTACGGATTTCGTAAAAAAACAGCCGGAGAATTATGCGCTGGGGTTGAATCTGTTCTGTTCCAATCGGGTATTTGACTGGAAGGCTTGGAAAAATGCCAAGTGGCTTCAGTGCTTCAAGATTGACGCCCTTATGGACTGGGTGGAATACATCAAGCAGAACATGGCCCAAGTTGATGACCGGTGTCTCGAGGATTTGTTCCGCGAGATTGTCCGCCAGCCGATAGAGTTTAACCAGACTCTTTTGCAACAGGCAGAAAAACTCTACGAGTAATCTTTTATTCCACCACCTTGACCGTGACGACACCGTAAACTATAGGCGGCGTGTCCGGCGCCGTAAGTTCTTCTGGAGTGGTTTCGTGCTTTGCGGCGGTCTCGTAATCGAGGTAGTATTCTCCTCCGTCGCAAGGATATTGTTCATATTCGGGCGGGATCGTGAACCTGAGATTGACACTGTAGAATTTATCGATTCCAGAGATGTCGAAGCCGAAATCCTTTT
>DGGQ01000020.1 GCA_002392275.1 Treponema sp. UBA3870 | reverse complement strand
AATCTTTGTCACATTTCCCTCAATGTCGGAGCTTTCAAGACGCACACTGACAGGATACGGATATTCCGGCAATGTGTATGTGAACAGACCGTATGCCGTTGCGCCCTCCGGGTCTGGAGCCGGAAGAGTAAACTGGGCCTTGACCCTTGTGAACTCATCAACATTGTCGCCCGCCCTTTCCTGTGATGTTACAGTCGCCGGGGTCTCGATGCTGTCAGATGTGACGGATGTAAAATCAAACAGGACAGGATATTTTTCCATTTCAGCAAGCACCTGCTGGACGCTCATGCCCTGAATGTTCGGGACAATGGTTGTCACATTCGCATTGTTTGTGCTGACAATAAAATAAATCTTCAGATGGGAAAGATATGTTCCCGGCTCCGGATACTGTGCCAAAATGGTTCCCGCCGGTGAGGAATCTTTTTGATAAATGACTGGGGCAAATTCAATGGAAGGATCGTCGCTGAAAAGAGTCTTCAGTCTGACCTGGACATCATCAATATTGCTTCCGACAAAGTTCTCCATAGCCTCCATCTCGACACCACGGCTTACAATCAAATTGATTGTGCGGTAGGCCTTGACGATGGAACCAGGGGCCGGATTCTGTTCAAGGATTGTCCCCTCGTCACCAGGAAGCTCGGAATAGCGCAGGGAGATTTTTGGGTAAAGCTCCTTGACCTGCATATCGAACAGCGCGTTGGTCAAAGTTTTTCCAATCACATTCGGTACCATGACTTTTTCTTCGCCATGTACAGAATAGAAGAACACGCCAAGACAGACGGCAATCATCACAAGAAAAGTCAGCAGCATGGTCAAAAAAAGCACCCAACCGCCCTTGCCAAAGTTTTTCAGCAAATCACTAAAGGCGGTTCCAAACTGACGCTTCTTTTTTGTTTTCTTTGCCGAATCAACGGATTCAACAGTTTCTTCAGAAAAATTGTTTTTCTCGTTTTCAATAGTTTCGTCGCTCATTTGATTATCCTACTATTTTTGCAAACTTTTTTCTACTGGTTTTTGAGCCAGATTCTACTCCAAGACGGAGCCTATAAAATTTCGACTTCCATTCATAAAAGATTTATAGTCCATGGCCTTTTTTGCCTGCCACTGAAGTTCGGTCGCAATCAATATGCCGTCGCCGGTCTGAATCAGTATGCCACGCTGCTTGTTGTACGCAAGGACTGTACCTGGAACTGCACCGGTGTCTTTTGGAATCGAGCTGTCCTGATAGGCAATCTTGTCAGCGTCGCGGGCCTTGATTATTCTCAAAGTCTGTCCACCGCAGGTCGTAAAGCATCCAGGCCATGGAGTGTACGCCCTGATTTTTGCATCAATCTGCTCGGCGGAATCCCCCCATCTGATTCTGCCGTCCTCCTTTTTGATTATGCTGCAATAGCTTGCCACACCATGCTGCGGAACACTTATCGGAAGTTCCTTGTGCTTGGCAATGTAGCGGAGAATCGTCGTTATGGAGATTGCACCATGCAGCGCGACCTCACGCAAAAGGGATTCTGCGGTCTCGGTTCCGGTCAGCGTCCATTTCTGCTGGCTGAGAATGTCCCCCTCGTCAATTCCAAGAGCCATCTTCTGTATGCTGATTCCAGTCTCCCTGTCACAATTCAGTATGGCCTGATTGACCGGCGTAGCCCCACGATATTTTGGCAGGAGCGATGGATGCAGGTTGATTCCGCCATACTTGAACAGGGAAAAAAACTTTGGACCAAGAATGTGCCCGTAAGCAAAACAGATGAACACATCCGGGTGCAATGAGGCAATCTGGTCGCGGGCCTCCTGCTTTAGATGCTCCGGGCTTAAAATGACAATGCCATCATCTCTGGCCTCGTTCCAAATCTGTGCGTAGTGGGCAACCTCCGTTGGAATCAAATCCCTGTGGCGGCCCTGTGTTGACGGTGGATTGGTCAAAACTCCGACAACCTTGTACTGCTCCTCGGGGATGGATGAGGACATGTAGCTGTCTTTCAGTATAAGCTCCAAAGCCCTTGACGAAGCAGCGGGACTTCCAGCATACAAAACTCTAAGCATCTTTAGTTACCGTTTTTCCTGGCCTGTTTTGCCGCAATCTTTGCCGCTATGCTCGCCTGTTTTTTGGCTTTCTCCTCGGCTTTTTTTGCTGCACGTTCGGCACGTTTTTTAAATTGGTCAATTGTCTTGTTTTTGAAATCCTCGTCGCCACGGTCGATATACAGCACACCATCAAGATGGTCGCTCTCATGCTGTATAATGCGCGCAAGGATTCCGTCGGCCTCTTCTATTGTAAAGTGTTTTCCATTCTCATTGGTCGCCGAAACTGAAACTTTTGACGGTCGCTTTATATTTTCATATACACCCGGAATTGAAAGGCATCCCTCCTCGTAGTCAACCAAGTCGCTGGATGTCTTTGTGATTGTCGGATTTATGAACACACGCCGGATTTCATCATCTGCCATGGCGACGAAAAATCTTTTGTTGATTCCAACCTGTGGAGCGGCAAGTCCAACTCCGTTTGCCGAAATCATGGTTTCGAACATTTCGTTCAGGATGCTTCTAAGTTCGTCGTTTATTTCCTCAGGCTTGACCGGTTCACATTTTTCTCTAAGGATTTCCTCACCAAGTTTGTAGATTTTCATTTCGCCTCCAAATTGTCCAGTCTGAATCTTGCGGCTCTCGCATGGGCTGCAAGACCTTCCGCATCACCAAGGAATCCAGCAGCCACCGCTGATTTTTTTGCTCCATCTTTTTGATTGTCGGTCCGCAAAGTTGTCACGGTCTTTATGAACATACGCACCGAAAGTCCACCGGTAAATCTCGCGCTTCCCGATGTAGGCAATGTGTGGTTCAATCCAGCCGCATAATCACCAAAGACCTCCGCAGCTCCATGTCCGACAAAGAGGGAACCATAGTTGTGGACCAGATTCTGCACACGCTCCCGCTCCAATCCATCCTCCATGGCAAGCTCCAGATGCTCCGGGGCTTTTTTGTTTGCAATGGATGCGGCCTCTTCAAGATTTTCTACTATTATAATACGCCCATAATTATCAATACTCTGGCGCGCAATCTCTTTTGTGGGAAGAGTCTCCAGCTGTCTTTCAATTTCGTTGGCAACTTTTTGAGCAAGCTCCGCGTCATTGGTAACAAGGATGGGCTGGGCTACAACATCGTGTTCCGCCTGAGCAAGAAGATCAGCCGCAAGCCACTGTGGATTTGCTGAAGAGTCGGCTATTATAAAAACCTCGGTCGGTCCCGCAATCATGTCGATTCCAACAGTTCCGTAGACCAGCTTCTTCGCCTCCGCAACAAATTTGTTTCCGGGACCAACAATCACATCAACCTTGGGGATTGATTCAGTACCAAAAGCCATCGCGGCAATCGCCTGACTTCCACCACAAGCGTAAGCATCCGTGACACCACAGATATAGGCGGCTGCCATTATATTTTCATCGGCATAGGGTTTTCTGCTGCCATCCGGGTGGACTCTCGGTGGAGTGCAGAGAACAATCTCCTTCACACCGGCGGCAACGGCTGGAACCACCGTCATAACAACCGTGCTGACCAAAGGAAAACGACCGGCAGGAACATAGACACCCGCCCTGTCAACAGCAATATTTTTTTGTCCAGTAAAAAGCCCCGGCTCAAGCTCTACCTCAAAATCATCAAAAGATTCTTTCTGTTTTTTTGCAAACCTAAGCGCAAGGTCCTTTGAATATGAGAGCGAATTGTAAAGGTCTGGATTTTCCGAACGCATTTTTTCAGCAGCGGCCTTCAAGCTTTCCTGCGGAATTTTAAATGTCTCGGGATCTGAAACATCAAACCTGGTCGCATAATGATGGAGAGCCTTGTCGCCATTGGATTTCACGTCATTTAAAATCTCACGCACAGCATCAATTCCGGGTCCAAAATCGCGCCCCGAAAAAAATCCATTTTCCACATCTGCGGCGTTCTGAATCTTTATCATCACCAGCCTCCATCATCGTAATTTTTAGCGGCTTATAGTATATCACGATATGGGACAAGGTTCAATTATGGGGCAGACTATACAAAACCTTCCATGCCTGTTTTGCAAAATCAAATAAAGTGCTATACTTTTTTCTATGAAACACAATATGCAGATTCTACAGGAGACAGCGGCTAAATTTGGTCCGCTTTGTGTTGGGCTGGACACTGATCCTTCTTATATTCCAGAGAGCGTTGCAAAAAAATTTGATTCCCCGGTCCAGGCTGTTCTTGCCTACAACAAGGAAATAATCAACAGGGTCAAGGCTGACGGCTCGGCCTCTTGCTTTAAAGTTCAGATTGCCTATTACGAGGCCATGGGGCTTGAAGGCATGAAAGTGTATGCAGAAACTTTGAAGACGGTCAAAGATTCCGGTCTGGTCTGCATTTCCGACATCAAGCGTGGTGATATTGCCGCAACTGCCGGGGCTTATGCAAAGGCACATTTTTCTGGAGATTTTGAGAGCGACATAATCACAGTAAATCCGTATATGGGATTTGATACGCTACAGCCTTTTACCGAATACTGCAAAAAATCCGGCAAGGGCATTTTTGTTTTGCTCAGGACCAGCAATCCCGGAATGGTTGACATTGAGCAGCAGGAACTGAAAAACGGCGGACGTGTTCTGGACAGGGTTGGCGGAGAACTGGAGCGGATAAAAAATGAATACGCTTCGATTTTTGAGAATCAAACTTGCGGTCCGGTCGGTGCGGTTGTCGGATGCACAGAGGAAAGCGACGCACAGATTTTGAGAAACGCTTACCCGGATATTTTCTTTTTGATTCCAGGTTATGGCGCTCAGGGTGGGGCGGCGAGGATTGCTGCGACACTTTTATTGAAGGCCGGCGGTACTGTAAATTCTTCAAGGGGCATTCTTTGCGCGTGGAAAAAATCAGAGGACTGCATAAAAAAATCTGAGTCGGGAAATCTGACGCTCTCTGATATTGCCGATGCAGCACAGAAAGCAGCCATTGATTCAAAAGCTGACCTACAAAAAGCTGTCTCCGAACTTTAAGGGAAGCCAATGAAAAACTACGAGCATATTTTTTTTGATTTTGACGGAACTCTGATGGACACATCGCAGGGAATCTACGAGTCCTTTGATTTCGCGCTCAAAAGTTTTGAAATCGAACCACCGGCCCACAGCGAATACGACAAAATGATTGGACCTCCGCTGGTCTACAGTTTTATGACATGGTTCGGTTTTGACGAGCAGAAGGCACGCCTTGGAATGAAACGTTACCGCGACTACTACACCCCTGTCGGAATGTATCATCTCAAAGTTTACGACGGAATCCCGGAACTTCTGAAAAAACTTTACGACGGTGGAAAAAAACTTTATGTCGCAACAAGCAAGCCCGAGCGTTTTGCAAAGGAGCTTCTGGAAAAATATTCGCTCGAAAAATATTTTACACTGATTGCGGGAGCGGACATTGACGAAACAAGAGTAACGAAAGTCCAAATCATCAACTATGCGCTGGAGACATCTGGAATTGCCGAAAAATCCCCCGTGCTGATGATTGGCGACAGACTCTATGACGCAAATGGAGCAAAAGAAGCCGGAATTGACTGCCAGGGAGTCCTCTGGGGATTTGGTTCCGAACAGGAATTGCTTGATGCCGGTTGCATCGGGACATCGGAGACCCCAATGGATTTGGGAAATGAAATTTTGAGTGGCTGTTGAGGAAATCATGTCTGAAAATACTTTGGTCAAAATACAGAACTGCTCTGTAAAAGATTTATACAAAACATATCTCAAAAAAATCGACTGGGAAATGAAGTCCGGGGAAGCGTGGCTGGTAATCGGTCCGAACGGCGGCGGAAAGGCTGATTTTCTGAAAGGTCTTTCTGGATTTTACGACATTGTTCCAAACGAAAACTCTTTTGGCGAAGAAAAAAATTGCGGCGAATACTTTTCTGATTTTGGAAAATCGGTCGCGATTGTTTCTCTTGAAGTTGCCGCCGCATTGATTGAGGAAGAGCGCGCAAGAGACGAAAGTGAAATCATGGACAAAGAGGACATCGGGAGAACCGGGCGACAATATATCTGCGAAGTGCTTGGTGGCTCCAGCAAAAAAAATGCGCTCCTCCCACCGATTGCATCCCGGCTTGAGACTCTGCCAGAAATAAAACTATGTGGCGTTGAAAAAATTTTGGACCGTGGATTGCGCTACATGTCAACCGGTGAAATCCGTCGCACGCTTTTGTGCCGTTCTCTTTTGTCGGGCTGCCGACTTTTGATTTTGAGCGACCCATTTGCAGGTCTGGATGCCGAATCAAGAAGAATACTTTTGGAATTTTTTGACACGATTGCAAAAAGACAGCTTTCTGGCTCGGAAGAAAAATCGTTTCCAAAAATCATTTTGAGCATGGAGCGCTTCCATGAAATCCCGGCGAGCATAAACCGAGTGCTTGAATTTGCGGACAAAAAAATTTCATTCTGCGGAAGCCGCGAAGATTATGAAAAAAAACTTGCAGAAAAAAATCTTGAAAAAGAATCCGCCAGAAAAATTGAGCGCGACAGATTTTTGGAGAACCTAAAAAAAATCCACGAGGCCTCTGGCGTAATCAATGACGAAATCAACGCGCAGGCAATGCCCGAAAGTCTTATCAAATTTGAAAAAGTGAATGTCGGTTGGGAAGAGCACCATGTCCTTGTTGATTTAGACTGGTGCGTAAAACCCGGCGAGCACTGGCTGATTCGCGGACCGAACGGCTCTGGAAAAACAACCATGCTCGAACTGATAACCGGCGACAACATGCAGGTCTTCCGCGAAAAAGTCTATCTGTTTGGAAAGCGGCGCGGGACCGGTGAAACAATCTGGGACATAAAAAAACAGCTCGGCATCGTGAGTTACCGTCTCCACGTCGAATACAGGATGGTCGGCCAGACTGATTTGATTGATGTGATTGTGAGCGGATTCCACGACAGCATTGGCCTTTACGAAACCGCCACGGATATGGAAAGTGCAATCGCAAGACAATGGCTTTCGCTCGGTGGATTCGGTGGACGCGAGCATGAACTCTTCGGTTCATTGAGCTACGGAGAGCAGCGTGCCATCTTGATTCTGCGTGCGGCGGTAAAACAACCACGCGTTTTGATTTTGGATGAGCCGTGCCATGGTCTTGATGAAAACTATCGCTCAAAAATCCTGGACCTTCTGGAAACGGTTGCCGAAACAGGAACGACCACGTTGCTCCATGTGACCCACGATCCTTCTGAAGTTCTGCCATGCGAAAAGCACGTGCTTGAACTTTGCCCGGGACAAAATCCGATGTATAAAATTTTTGCATAAATTTGGAGTCTGCTATGAAGAAATGCATTCTTTTGTTTTGTTTGATTTTTGGGACGCTTGGTTTTGCCACGGCTTTGGATGCGAGTGACTTTATGTCCGAATTTGTCACCCGCAACTGGACATCGGAAGAAGGACTTCCCAGCAATTCAACAACCGACATAATCCAGGACAGTTCCGGCTATATCTATATCGGAACCTACGGCGGAATGGTCCGTTTTGACGGCGTGGATTTTTCAATCTACAACAACGAGCGCGACGCAAAATACAATTTCATTTCCGCACGCTCACTTTTTCAGGCAAGCGACGGTGCAATCTGGGTCGGAAGCAATGACGAGGGAGTGTTCCGTCTGGTCATGGACAGCGATTCAGAGGTCAAGGCTTTTTCAATGGAAAACGGACTTCCGAACAATTCAATCCGCTCAATCAAGGAAGATTCAAATGGAAACATCTGGGTCGCCACGGCAAATGGAGTTTCATATATAACGAAGGATTGGAAAGTTGTCACGCCAAGCACAGGCTCCTTTTCGGATCTGCACGGAATCTGCACGGCTATTTTTTGTGAACCGACTGGACTTGTCTGGGTTGCGACTGCCGAGGAAGGTGGACTGTATCAATTCGACGGCGGAAAATTCTCCAAGTACCAGATTTCGGACCCATCGATGCAGAATCTGCTTGTGACATGCATGGCTCGGGATTCTTCGGGCGCAATGTGGTTTGGTCTTGCCCCGCACTATGCAATGAAAATTGAAAACGGAGTCCAGCGCATTTTTGATTTGGCGGAAGGTGCCAACATCGGAACCTCGGTGGAAACAATCATGCAGGACGAAAGCGGAACAATATGGTTCGGCACCGACATGGGACTGGTAATCTACCAGGGCGGCTCTTTTATGCGCTATTCGGAGAGCGACGGATTTATAAACAACAACGTGAACCGCATAATCGAGGACCGCGAAAAAAATATCTGGATTGCGACGGATCGTGCAGGAGTTGTAAAGCTGAACCGCGGACTTTTCAAAACTTATCCGCTTTCATCATCGGTGAACGCAATTGCGGAGGGACGTGACGGACGGGTGTGGCTTGGATGCGACAACGGCGTGGTCTGCTATACCGTTGACTCAAAGGGCGCACTCTACCAGCAGGAAAATGAAATCACAAAATTCTGCAGCGGATCTAGAATCAGGCATGTGGCTGTTACCGCAAACGGAGACATTCTTGTAAGCACCTACGCAAATTTGGGGCAACTCAGATTTTCTCCAAACGGAAATCTTGTCGGGCAGTGGAAAAAAGAAGAGGGGCTTCCCGGTGAAAAAGTTCGTGTCGCAATCGAAAGCCAAAAGACAGGCGACATTTACATTGGAACCACCAAGGGACTTTCCGTTGTAAAATCCGGGACGGGCGAGGTACAGACTTTCACACCCGCGAACGGTCTTGCGCATGAATACATAATGGCAATCTACGAGGACAGTGGCGACGGTTCAATCTGGCTGGGAACTGACGGCGGCGGCGTAATTGTGATGAAGGACGGAAAGTTTACAGAGCATTACACAACCGAAAACGGTCTTGCGGGAAACATCATTTTTAAAATCAGCAAGGACAGTGACGGCTCCTTTTTGATTTGCACTGGAACCGGAATAAGCAGATTCCAGAACGGAAAATTTTTCAACTACACAAAGGCAAACGGTCTTGGCTCTGAAGGTCCGTTCCAGATAATCGACGACGGAAATGGAAACGAGTGGATGACGACCAACGGTGGAATAATGAGCATTTCACAGAAGGCTTTTGCTGAAAAGGCGGTCAATCCAGAAACCGAGCTGAATCCAAAATCTTTCAGCCGCTTTGACGGACTAAAAACCCGGGGAGTCACATCCACAAGTTTGAGTATGCGCGACTCACGGGGAAGGGTCTGGTTCACTCTTGTCGATGGATTTGCAATCTGCGACCCAAAGAACATCAAGACGAACACGACCAAGCCTATCATGCACATTGAAAGAGTTTCGGTGGACGACAAAATTGTTTACCCGGTGGACACTAATGGAAAAATAATTCTTCCGGCGGGAACAAAAAGGGTCAGCATAAAATTTGCGGGGCTGAGTTTTGTTTCCTCCGATTTGGTGAAGTTCAACTACAAGCTCGACGGATTCGACGCGGATTATTCGGACTGGGAGACTTTGCGCACGGCATCCTACACAAACCTTACGCCGGGGAACTACCGTTTCCACATTTCCGCAATGAACAGCGACGGCATTATGAGCGACGAGGATTCCAGCGTCCAGTTTGTTCAGCAGGCATTTTTGTATCAGCATGCGTGGTTCTGGGGAGTTGTGGCGATTCTGGTTGTCCTCATAATTTTCGTTCTCGTCAGGGGGATTGTCACGATTATCAACCAGCTGAAGGTATTGAAATCGGCGATAGCGGAACTTTCAAGCGGCAATGCTGATTTGACCAAGCGTGTAAAAATCAAAAAGACTTCGGTGTTCAAGATTTTCGATGAGCTTGTGCAGGAGGAAAACAGATTCCTTGAAAAATTCCAGGGTATAATCGCCAAGGTAAAGGATTCGGAAACCAAACTCAATGCCGTGGGAGCGGACATGGGTGTTTCAACTGAAAATACGGCATCCGCAATCACCCAGATTATAGAAAACATTGGCGGTGTTCATTCATCAATCAGCTCGCAGAACGAAAGCGTCAGGGAAGTTGCCGACGCGGTAAACGGAATTGCCTCAAACATAACTTCGCTCGAAAGGATGATTGGCTCGCAGACCGAGGATGTAAAGCTGGCATCAAGCGCGGTTGAAAACATGCTCGGAAACATCAGCAGCGTAAATACAGCCGTGGATAAAATGGCGGACGTTTTCATGGGACTTGAGGCACAGGCTGAATCTGGAAAAGAAAAACAGGAAGCCGTCAACGGAAAGATTTCCCAGATTGAAGACAAATCCAAAATGCTCCAGGAAGCAAACTCTGCCATTGCAAGCATTGCGGAACAGACAAATCTTCTTGCCATGAACGCGGCGATTGAGGCTGCACATGCAGGGGAAGCCGGAAAAGGTTTTGCAGTTGTTGCGGATGAAATCAGAAAACTTTCCGAGACATCCACGGCCCAGTCAAAGACAATCGGTGACC
>DGGQ01000067.1 GCA_002392275.1 Treponema sp. UBA3870 | reverse complement strand
TACAGGTATTACGCCAGCGAGACCCGGATCCAGGACGTGGTGGCCCAGCTTCAGAACGTGTCCCTTTTTTCTCCCGCGCTTTTTGTCGTCTACAGGAACGCGGAGCTTTTGAAGGGAAAGAGCGATGTTGAGTTTCTCAGCCAGTGGGCGAAGGGTGGGGCGAAGAGCAGTCCAAGCACGTTGATTTTGGTCTCCGATGAAAATTCGGTGGACAAGAAGATTGACTCCCTTGTTCCGTCCAGCCACAAGAAAATCTTCTGGGAGATGTTCGAAAGCCGCAAGGAGCAGTGGGTCCAGGGATTTTTCCGTAAAAATGGATTCTCCGTAACCCAGGATGCGGTCGCGCGTATTCTGGACATGGTTGAGAACAACACCGAGGTTCTGAAGTCCGAGTGCTCCAGATTCTTCTACTGCTTTGACCGTGGCTACACAATCAGGGAGGAGGATGTTGACAAAATTCTTTCCCATGACCGCGAGGAAAATGCGTTCACCCTGTTCGAGTCCATGGCCGATTCAACAAAGTCACCGAACCAACGTCTTGAGGCCGCTCTGGAAATCCTACAGAAAATCCGCATGTCAAGGGAGTCCAACGGTGTCATGCTGATTGCGGGGCTTACCTACTGCTTCCGTCAGCTCAGGTCCTGGCACCAGCTCCATTCGGAAAACAAAAATCCTACCGACATCCAGCTTAAGTCCGCGGGCTTCTCGGGCAAAAAAAATCAGGAGAGATACAGAAATGCCTCAAAAATCTGGTCGCCGGGGGCCGTCACTGCGATAATTGCCCTTCTGGCAAGCACCGACATGTCCATAAGGGAATGTGGCTCGGCTCTGGAGGACACATATCTTTTCACAATGGTCTACTCCATCGTGATGAAAAACGGACGCTTCCGCTCTGAGTACGAAAGATTCTAGTCCTGCCCGGAAAGGTCCATCTGGTCAAGGATTTCCCTTAGCTTCAAAAGTTCTTCCCTTGTCAGAGTGATTCCCTTTCCCATCTTGTCATGCTCGGGGGCCCACGGTCTTAAATCGAACTTGGCCGGACGCTCGCTCCATGAAACAAGGTTCAGCTCCGTCTTCCATCCGGACTTTGTTTCAGAAAGAAATCCAAATGACTTTTCTATGTTGAACTTGAAATCGTCCATCAAACTCCTCCATTTTTTTATGTGTATAGGTTTTCTTTCTTTTATAATAACCCTTTTCACAAAAAAATCCAGTGGAAACTTTTTATCTCTTAACATAATTTAAACCTTGAAGTAAAGGGAAATCTGTAGTATTCTATTATATATAATTTTAAACTTGGAAGTCTCCGGGGATTTCAATTTTCGGGGGCAACGCTATCCATATAAGAGTTGGAGGAAAAAGTGATTAAAAAACAACATTTTGTGGCACTTGTGACTTCCCTTGTCCTTGTGCTCTCCGGATGTGAAACCACCGACTTGGTGACGGATGGATTTTCCGCTACGGAAGAGGAAAACACTGTTATCGAGCTGGTTGGACCGAATGGAAAATCCGGATCAATCAAGTTGCCGACATCTGATGGTCAGGAGAATCCTGAGGATACAGAATCTGAGGATTCAGAATCTAGCGAGTCAGAGACTGAAGATTCAGAGTCCGTAGATTCAGAAACAGAAAATGAAAATGGTACTGAAAATCAGAACGAGGAAGAATCTGGAGAACCCGAAACCGAATCTGGCGATACGGAAAAGACCGACGGGCAGAATGAGACCGACGATGCTGGCTCTCCCTCTGCGAACGTAAAGGACAACGGAGAAGAAAATTCTTCCCAGACATCCGACCAGGAGACCGGTGACGAAAAGCAGGGTGAGTCTGAGGATGACGGAAAGACCGAGGAAACCCAGGAGTCCAAGGAAGATGAAACTTCTTCTGGCTCGGATGACAAGTCCGATGAAAAGACAGACGAAGGCAAGGATGACGAGAAGTCCGATGATGTTTCCGACAAAAAGGATGATTCCGTGACCGAAGAGGAAAAGACCGAGGAGGCACAGGAGTCCCAGGAATCACAGGATGAAAAGTCTGACGAAAACCAGGAGACCAAGGAAGATGAGACCTCCTCTGGCTCAGATGGCAAGTCCGATGAAAAGACAGACGAAGACAAGACTGACGAGAAGTCCGATGATGTTTCCGATAAAAAGGATGATTCTGTGACCGAAGAGGAAAAGACCGAGGAGCAGAACGAAACGACTGACGAAACAGATACAAAGCAAGAAGAAAAGACTGAAGAGACAGAAAAAAACGACACCGCGCCTGTTGACGAAAAGACCGAGCAGGAATCTGGCGACAAGACCGAAGAGGAGACTGTACCTGAAAAGGATTTCTCCGAGAACAACAAGGTCCTTATGCAGAAGGTTGAGGCCGCACGTCTCGCCGCTATTGATGCCGGTGCAAGTTCTGTCGCTCCAACAGTCTGGACCGCGACCGAGGCTATCTACAAGACAGAGAAGGCTGCCGTTGACACAGGTACAAAGGCCGACCTTGCATCAGTGCTCAACGATTTGATTGCCCGTTACAATGGATTGGAGAATCTGGCACAGGCAAAGGATCTCAAGGACGAGATTGACGAGAACAACTTTGCGTCATTCCGTCAGGCAACTTATGATGCAGGCTCAAAGATTCTTTCTGATTTGACCAATCCGCTTTCAGTTGTCCAGTCCGGTGCCGATTTCAACAAGCAGGCCGCCACAGCAGAATCTGATTTCCGCCTTGTTCTCCGCACCGCATACAATAGCCTTGCACAGAACGAGCGTACAGCAGCTTACGAGGCAAAACTCAAGGCCGACTCTGTAAAAGCCTATGTTTCACGCAAGGACGACTACACCAAGGCCGTCACACTTTATAGAAACGGTGAGCTCCGCCGCTCGGTGGACCCGAAGGTTGCGAACGAAAGCTACAGGATGTCGAAGGAGCAGTTCATGACACTGTTCACCGAGATTTCAGCCGCACGTGCTCAGGCCCAGAAAGAAATTGACGAGGCAAAGAAACGGGTTGAGCAGAGTGCGAGTGCCGCCGAGCAGGCAGATGTTGAGGCCCCACTTGGAAACGAGCCTGTCGAGGGAATCGAGGCCGAGGATGCCAAGCTGCTTGAGGATGATGATTTCTCCGATGCAGGAGAGGCCGCTGTTATTGAAGCCCCAGAGGCTGACTGATTGTAAGGAGCGGAAAGATGAGAAAGATAGTATCAATTATTGCGGCTCTTTGCATTGTTGCAACAACATTGTTTGCCGTCAGCTACACCAACAACACATACCACAAGCTTGCGGAGGAGTATACCGAGAAAGCCCAGAAGGCAATGGACGCCGGTTACTACGAGCTTGCCGAGGAATATGCCGCCGAAGCCAAGAAAAATGCAGCCCTGTCCGAGGAGTTCATCGCTATGATGCTCGCAAAGACAGAGGCCGAGGATGCAATCAAAAATGCACGTGAACGAATGGAATCCGCGCTCGAGCAGGGTGTCGACCCGAATTCAAAGGAATATACCGACGCGCTTTCATATCTGAACAAGGCCCAGAGCGAGTTTGATGATGAAAAGTATGCAGAGGCAAAGTCCGACGCAGAAAAGGTTGCCACAATCCTTTCGGATGACTACCTTGCGTCTGTTGCGGCAGATAACGCTGCAAAGAATGGCGCCAGGGATGCCATTGAAAAGGCCAAGGAAGCTCTCGATAAAGCAAAAGAAGCTGGCGTTCCAGAGGATTCTGATGAATACAAGGCCGCCAAAGATTATTACGAGCAGGCCCAGAAGGATTTCGACGACGGAAACTATGATTCCGCAAAGGAAAATGCCGACAAGGCTGTCGAAACTCTGAACGGAGATGCCGTTAAGAATCTGCTTGCAAAGAAGGAGGCGGAAGAGGCTCTCGCGAAGGCTAAGAAGGCTCTGGACGATGCCGAAAAAGCAGGTCTTGATAATTCTTATCCATTGTATGAGGACGCGAAGAAGGCTTACGAACAGGCGCAGAGGGATTTCGCTGAAGAGAAGTACCCTGAGTCTATCGAAAATTCAAACAAGGTTCTGGACCTCCTTACACCGGAGAATGTTGAAAGCCAGTTGAGTGCCGCAAAGTCAGAAGCCGAGGATGCGATAGCCAAGGCCAAAGAACTTATTGACGCAGCAGAAGCCGCCGGTGCCGACAAAAATGCCGATCCATACAAGTCAGCCCTTGATGCCTACAACAAGGCCCTCGAGGAGTACAACAACGGTGAGTATGTCCCTGCGAAGGGTGATGCAGAAAAGGTTGCCGGACTCCTTGATGATGATTTCCTTGCAAGTTTGAACAAGGGACAGACTGCCGCCAATGCAATTGCCAAGGCGAAAGAGAGACTTGACTATGCAAGGTCCGCCGGTCTTGATGAAAACAACAGCGACAACTACAAGGCCGCTCTTGACTACTACAACCAGGCCGTTGCTGATTTTGAGAAGGAGGACTATGACGGAGCAAAAGACAATGCCGAACAGGTTCTCGCACTTCTTCCGCTTGATGATATTGATGGAATTGTTGCCGCAAAGAAAGCCGCAGCCGAGGAAGCTCTCGCAAAGGCAAAGGAAGCTCTGGACAACGCAAGGGACAGCGGCTTGAGTCCACTTTCTGAGGACTACCAGGATGCTGTTGACCTTTACGCATCCGCAAAGCAGGCTTACGACAACGGAAACTACGACAAGGCCAAGGCTGATGCCGATAAGGTGCTGGAGCTTCTTGACCCCGAGACCGTGAAGAACATGAAGGCCAAGGCCGACGCTGAGGCTGCACTCTCAAGGGCGCGCCAGAAAATTATTGACGCGGTGGACAGGGGACTTGACTCTGGCAGCGACCTTTACAGGGATGCCATTAAGTATTACAGGGATGCCCAGAAGGATTACGCCGATGAGGACTATGCTTCCGCCAAGGACAAGGCCGAGAAGGTTTGTGAGTTGCTTTCAGATGAAAACATTGATGAGCTGCTTGAAAAGGCCAAAGCCGAAAAGGAAAAGTCAAATGCCGAGGGAGCGCTTGCAGCCGCAAAGGAACGCATTGATTACGCGGAGGCGGCAGGTCTTGATGAGTCCGATCCTAAATTCAAGGAGGCGCTTGACTACTACAACCGTGCTCTTGACGAACTGAACGAGGGCAAGTATCCAGAGTGCATCGACGACGCAAACGAGGTCCTGAACATTCTGGACGATGCATACATCAACAGTCTGCTTGCACGTGGAGATGCGGAAAAAGCAATCGCTGCCGCACAGGAAAGAATCAAGTATGCCGAATCAATCAACGCACCACGCGACTTCCCGATAGCCTACGACGCGGCCAAGGCATATCTTGCACAGGCACTCGACGATTACACAGCCGAGCAGTACGAGAAGGCCATTTCCGATGCGAACAAGGCAATAGACGCTCTTGCCGATATCCACGAGATGACTGTTCTTCCTAAGTACTACATCGTTCGCCCATGGGCAGAGTCAAAGGACTGCTTCTGGAACATCTCCGGACGCTCATACGTCTACAACAACCCATGGCTCTGGGAAAACCTGTACGAAGCAAACAAGGACAACATCCCTGAGCGCAACAACCCGAACCTCATACTTCCAGGCATGAAGATGGAGATTCCGTCAATCAGCGGCGAATACCGCGACGGAGTTTACAGCCCTGACGTAGAGTACGGAACATTCAGCACAAACAGGTAATTGACCTGCGCACTGAAATAATCAATCCCCCTGGAGACTTTGGTTTTCGGGGGGATTTTTTTGCCAATCAAACCAGTGATGCGGTGGGGTTCACAACTTCGTTGCTCCGTGCTGTCATGCTGAACGTGGTTGCTTACAACCCAATTCAGCATCTATGCCCATTGCAACGTTGGAAGAGATTCCGAAACGAGTTCGGAATGACGGGCTTTGTAAAAACTTGAAATTGAACCTAATATTTCCAATGCACTAAAAGAATTGAAAGTACTTGTAAATGGCAGCTCTAAAATGTGTCGGGGCGTTGCGGGGTGTCCCCGCAGAAGGGGTAGCGGAAAACCGAAGGTTTGAAGCGAGGGGAAGGCTTTCCCCTCCTTTTTGCGGATAAGGCTCCAAAGAATGTTGCATTGTTTTTTCTCACAATTTCTCACCATGGGCAAGATAAAGACAAAGGGCAGAGGCCATCAGAGCGTGGGGGAAATCACGGCTTCCCATTTTAGAGATGACTTCATTTTGGTCCATCTCCATGAAGTTCAAAAACTCGTCTGAATCTAGATGCTGTTTTCCAGTGAATTTTAAATCCTTTGCGCAGTAGATGTGGAAGTGATTTGAAAAAAGAGCTGGGTTCGGGTTGACGGTTCCCAGATGAATAAGTTTTCCAGCTTCTGCTCCGGTTTCTTCAAGCAGCTCCCGTCTTGCGCCGTCATCAGGATTTTCTCCGTCATCAATTACGCCGCCCGGAAATTCAATGCTAAGAGCACGTTCGCCATGCCGCCATTGACGCACCATCAAAAATTTGTCGCCGACAACGGGAATTACGCAAACCCAGTCGCGTGTCTCGTTCACAATGTATTTTCCGCGCTGACCGTTCGGACCCTGGCTCTCCCTTTCGGTGACTGTAAAAACAGCGGTCTTCAAAATCTCCTTTCTGCCCAATTCTTTCCATTCAAGATTCATTTTCAACCTCAAAAAAAAGTCTAGCATAATTTCCGCAGATTGTGAACCGATTAGGAAAGTCAGGGCTTCGGCATGAAAACTATTGGTAAAATGCAACACATGAGCGGGTCCCAGTTGACGGCAAAAAACAGGCAAGTTTTTTAACGTTAAAAAACTTGTCCCCAGTGGGGCCCCTTCCTATTTAGCCACATCCGCACACACCTGTTGCGAATGTGTGTCCCACTCCTGTGTTGCATAAGTCCATTGTTTTTATCATGCCGAAGCCCTGTTGTTTTTTTTAGGGAATGGTCGTTGTTCATGCAGACCAATATTTCTTATGGAAATGTATTGTTTGTTCATGCAAATCGGTCCCCTTCCAAACAAAAGTTTTCAGGGACTCAGCATCATTTTAACCAGATGTGCGGAGCGGCATTTTTTACTTACCAGAATCCGTTCCGCATTGATACTTTGGTTTTCATGCTGAGGCCCTGTGTCCATATATCCTACCTTGAAAAATATGCGGCTGTTGCTTATAATTTGGGCATGAAGACTTCTAATAAATTTACCATGGTCCGCATTGTGGCGGCTCCCGTTACTTTTGTTCTTTATTTTCTGCCTGTGTGGTTTGGGGTTCCGAACGGTTCTGTGCTTTCGATTGTGACGACCTGCGTTCTGATTCCATTTCTCGCGTTTTCCGAGTTCACCGACTATCTGGACGGGCACTACGCGCGCAAAAACAACGAGGTGAGCGACTTTGGGAAGATGTTCGACCCGTTCGCCGACGTTTTCCTGCATCTTTCGCTTTTCGTGTGCTTTACTTTTTCGGGCTACTGTCCGCTTCCGGTTCTTGTTCTGATTCTGTACCGCGAGTTTGGCCAGAGCTTCCTCCGCATGGTCGCCGCCAAAAATGGGACCGCCATTGCCGCGAGGAAGGGTGGGAAGCTGAAAACTGTCTTCTATATAGTATCCATTCTTCTGGCCCTTGCGGTTGAGTCTCTTGTGCGCACGGGGCTTGCCGAAAAATGGTCTTTCGATGTTGGAGCTGCGAAGATTGTGGCGATGTGCTTTTTCATTGCGTGCGTCGTTTTTTCCTACGCTTCGTTCATCGACTATCTGAGGAATTTCGGGAAGGTCCTGAAGGATAGCGCGGAGGACAGGGGATAAAAACACGGCTTTCTACCTCAGAAATCTGATTCTCAAAAAAATTTGGTGAATTTTGAAAAAAAAGTTTGACAAATACCCGGGGGGGGGGTAATATATTTATATAAATCAATTTTATTTTTAGCTTGGTTTATGCAAATTTCAATTTGAGAAGGAGTTTTTTATGAGGAAGATTCAGAAACACTTTGCTGCCCTTATGGTTCTGGCTCTTAGCGTTTTTGCTCCGTGCATGGCTGCGAAAGCCGTTAAGCCTGTTGTCGTTGACGAAACCCAGCCTGTTGTCATTGTCGAGTTCAGCGCGAACAAGTATATTGACTTTTTTACCTACAAGGGGTATATAAGCAATGCCGGTAAAAAATCTGGCGGAGGACTTCTTGGTGCGATTGCGTCTGGAATTGACAAGAAGGTGATGAAGGACAGTTACACCAGCCTGCTTACAAAAAATCTGATTGAAGAATTGAATGTGGAGCAGATTGTTCTTAAGGAGCTTGCGAATTTCCCGGAAATCAAGGAGTTGGTTTCGGTGGACACGTTGCTTTCGACAAAGGACTACACGAAAATCAAAAACCCGAAGGATACGAATGAATTGCGCTACATGCCGGTCGGGAATTTCAAGTACTTTGGAAATGACAAGAATCGCCAGAAGAATATGCAGAACGCGGAGAAAACACTTGGAAAAAAGCTTGGCGCGAAGGGCTTTGTTGAAATCTATGTAGATTTTGGATATTACCTGTCCGAGAGCGATGATGTAAAGACCGACTTCCAGAAAGGCTTGGACAAGTTTGAAAGCGGTCTTGATGCGATTGGTTCCGCGCTTGGTGTGAAATCCCAGAAAAAGGAGATGGACACCGGATATCTTCACCCTGCTGTAAATGTCGTCGTCAGAATCTACGACCAGAATGGCGTTCCATTTTCGTTCCCCTACCGCTATGTGAATGGCGAGCAGATAAAGGGCTACGAGACGGAGAAGGAAGCCAAGAAGGCGAAGGACAGTTTTGATCTGACTAGGGACTATTATTACAAGGGCAGGGCTGTTGGGGAACAGTCCGTTGTAATCAACAGCGGAAAGTATGATGACGAAGAATTTGCAAAGCTCTATACGGAGGAACTTGTCCGCGAGGCTGCGAAAAATGCGGTCCTGAGGGCGTTGTCAGAGTAGTCTCCGACATTGTTTGCTTATTGATTCTTTTAACGCATAAAAAAACTGCCACCGATTTGTTTCGATGGCAGCTTCTTTTTATAGTCCGGTTTGTTTGCGGTTACTTATTTTGTTGCCAAAATAGCAATGCCCGGAAGTGTCTTTCCTTCGAGGAATTCGAGTGATGCGCCGCCACCTGTTGAGACGTGGCTCATCTTGTCTGCGAGGTTGAACTTGTTGACTGCTGCAACTGAATCACCGCCTCCGACTACTGTCATTGCTCCGCGTCCGGTTGCATCTGCTACAAGCTGTGCTACTGTTGCGGTTCCCTTTGCGAATGCGTCGAACTCAAAGACTCCGACAGGTCCGTTCCAGACGATGGACTTTGCCGTGCGAACCAAACGGAGTCCTTGGTTAAAGCTTGCTTCGTCGAAAGATTGGCTTGACTGTCCGATGCTGTAGGCGTGGTCATTCGGGTAAAGACGCTTGAACCGTCTGTCCGTGTCTATGTATGAGTTTACGGGGTCGGTTCATGGACTAAAACAGAAACTGCCATCCCGGATTGCGGCTGAAAATCTTTTGCCGCCGTAACTCCGCCTTCAATGAATTGCATTTTTATGCACCCCTTACAATGGTTTTGCATAATTATAATAGAAAAATATTATTTTTCAAGTGGTTTGGCATGTACTTGCATGAAAATGTATGACATTCGTAAAATGCTGATTTCAATGTAGTGTGGAAGGGCAGGTTCCCGGCTCTTAATCCTGATCCGACGCTTCAATTTTCATCCTGTCGTCTTCTTTCAGCATCTCATCAAGTTCCATCAGCATACCCATCTGTTTGTTTCTTTTTCTGATATGCAGATGGATGATTAAAGCCGCTGAGATTTCAAGAAGGACATATCCGACTGTAAAGACTATACCGAGATTGAAGTCTATCCCCTTGATGGTGATGATTTTGTCCTGGAATGCATTGTAAAGTATGGATGGAATTCCCAGCGTCACAAAAGCAAGCAACATCAGTGCTATATAAGAAACGTAGGTATCTATATTCGATAGTTGCCGTAGGGAAAATTTTAAAAAACTTATGTTGAAATCCCTGCGGTTTTTCTTTCTGTTTTGTTCGGTCAATATAGTTTTATACTGTTTTTTCATCCTCATTTATATTACGTCATTTCGCCAATGTAATCAATTGCGGAAAGGGGACGGAATATGCCGCTGTACAGGGCTTCCTCTTGAGCAGGTCGTGCAGCTTGTGGAAAATCTCTCCGTACACGCATAGCATCGAAATAATCAGCATCGCATTTGATTTAATCTAAAAAGACCGCCCCCCAGTCCATTTTGGAAAGGGAGCGGCGTTTGTTTTATGAATTGGGGTGTTTACTTTGCCGTGCGGACCAAACGGAGTCCTTGGTTAAAGCTTGCTTCGTCGAATGATTGGCTTGACTGTCCGATGCTGTAGGTGTGGTCGTTCGGGTAAAGACGCTTGAACCGTCTGTCCGTGTCTATGTATGAGTTTACGGGGTCGGTTTCCGACATCTTTGAGAATGGCATAAATTCAGGCCAGTCGGTAATCTCATTCAGGTAGTTGTCTGCATCCCAAACCCATTCGGCAGCATTGCCCGTCATGTCGTAGAGTCCGAAGCTGTTCGGCTTTTTCTGCTTGATTTTAGGCAGAGTATGCGAGTCAGTCTTTTCAATATATTCATAGCCGGTCCATGGCGATACGTAATCATCCTTGTTCTGGTTTCCGCTTCCGTCATAGCCCGAGAACCTTACGTACTCTGGACCGTTGGATTCGTAGAGGGCAAGGAATTTGGATATGTTTCCGCTTGTCCAATCCTTGTGCTTCGCGTAATCTCCCAAAGCCGCATAGTCCCATTCCGCTTCAATCGGCAGGCGGTAGCCGTTTGCGTCAAGATTCATGCTCATCCCCGTGACTTCCCAGCTTTCATAGGCACTGCTTGTATATTCGTAGATGCCATTGTTTTTGCTGATGAAGGGCCATTTTCTTGGGTCGCTTTCGCCGTCCAACGAGTATACCGGGGTAAGATTTTCATCCATGCTCCTGAGGTTGCAGTATACAAGGCAGTCAACCCAGGTCAATCCTGTGAATGCGCAGTCATCGGTCAGCTGTTTTTTCACATAGTCCCATGTGCTGTATGTGCTTTTTGCGAACCTGTACGAATATTTTTCGGAAATTGCCTTTGCTTCTGCAACCGTAAGCTCATGGTCGCAGATGTAGTATGGGCGTGTGAGTTTGACCTTTGTCTGGACGAATTTTTCATCATAGTTGCCGGAACCGTCGTTTCTTTCGGTGGTTTCAATCTGGTTTCTGACGAATGTGGGGGCCGCTATCAGCACAAATCCCTCGGGGACTTTGGAGGAGCCGCTTTTTGTTTCACCATCCTTTGTGGATTCCGCCGCCTGTGGATGGTCGATTTCGTACTGTATGCTTTCGATTTTTGCAATCCAGTCCTTCGCGTCGAGATAGTCCCCGGCCTCCTTGAAACTCAGCCTGGCGTTCGAGAGTGCGGCTTTTACAGCGTACACGCTTCCTTCCACGTCTATGTCGGCCATTGTCAGGATTCCTGTCTCGTAGTTGGCGCGCTTCTTTTTTTCGGTTGTGTCCTTGTAGTTTGTCACGGCAAAGGATGATTTCCTGTACCAGTCAAGGGCCAGCTTCTTCTCGTCCACGGTCTTTCCGGCAAGATAGT
>DGGQ01000016.1 GCA_002392275.1 Treponema sp. UBA3870 | reverse complement strand
GCTGGGGCAAATTCCGTCCCTGGCTCGTCTCCGGAACGGTCCTGAACGCGTTCGTGCTCTACGCGATGTTCGCGGCGCCGGATATCAAGGGCACTGCGCTCATGGTGTTCTTCTCCGTGATCTACATCCTCTGGGGCGTCACCTACACGATGATGGACATCCCCTACTGGTCAATGATTCCAGCTTTCACAAACGGTGGCAAGGAGCGCGAGGGGCTTACGACTCTTGCAAGGAGCTGCGCGGGAGTAGGCTCTGCGTTCATATCAATATTCACGATGATACTTGTCCCGGTTCTTGGAAAACTTGGTGGAAAAGTTCCTGAGGATCTTGCGGGAAGGTATCCTGGAAACCAGTGGATAGAACTTAACGGATTTAAATTCTTTGTTCTTGGAGTCGCTGTCCTATTTGTTGTGTTCACCGTGATAATGTGCTTCACAATCAAGGAGAAGTCGTCTGTTGACATGAAGACCGCAAAAATCAGTGAGATGTTCAAGGCTCTTGTCCGCAATGACCAGGCAATGTGTGTCGTAATCACGATTGTCGTAATCAATGTGGCCCTCTACATCACCTCCACGCTTGTTATTTATTTCTTCAAGTACGACCTTGGTGGAACAGACTGGAACCAGGGGTACTCGCTGTTCAACATGATTGGTGGCGGTGCGCAGATTCTTTCGATGATGCTCCTTTATCCATTCCTCAGAAACGTGCTGAAGCTCAACAACATAAAGATTTTCTATGTAAGCATCTCGATGAGCGTGATTGGATATGTCGCGCTCCTTATCATGGCGAGCATTGGTGTAAACTCGGTTGTGCCGTTCTTGATTCCAGGTGTTCTGGTCATGGCCAGCGCGGGTGTGAACAATGTAATAATCACGGTCTTCCTTGCCAACACGGTTGACTATGGCGACCTCAAGAACCACCGCCGCGACGAGAGTGTCATTTTCAGTATGCAGACTTTTGTTGTAAAACTTGCGTCCGGAATCTCGGCATTCGTTGCATCGATTGCACTTTCCGTTCTCCACCTGAACAATATTGGCGATGGTGTGGCAAGCGATGCCGCAATCGATTTCTCCCTTGCAGTTCCAGCCAGCTCCAAGATTGGTCTCCGCATGGTGATGACCGTAATCCCGATTGTCGTCCTTTTGATTGGTGTGATTATCTTCAAGAGCAAGTTCATACTTACAGACAAAAAGGTTGAGGAGATTTCCGCGGAGCTTAAAGAGAGAAACGAAAAGGAAGGGTCCGAGTAATCCCGGCAAAGAGATAATAGAACCACCGTAGGATGAACATTTTCCTTGCGGTGGTTTTTTGTGTTAATCCTTATTCGTGTTATGCCAATAGGATGTGCGGAAAAATCAAGCGTCCGTTTCTTGCTTGGCTTCATCCGCCTTTTTCTGTTTCCTCTGGTTGTAGAAAAATATGAGGACCGCAATCCCGATGATTATGATGTAGCCGAGCATGCTGAGTGCGTCGGGAACCTGTCCGAATGCGAAGAATCCCATGATGGCGGAGAAAATTACCATCGAGTATTCGTAGATTGAAATTTTTGCCGCAGGTGCGTTGAAGTATGCGTTGGTGATTCCGAACTGACCGCCCGATGCCGCAAGTCCCGCACCAATCAGAATCAAAAGCTGCTGCACGCTCATTGGTTTCCAGAACGCAATCATGAAGGGGAGGCAGATCATTGATGAGAATAGAGAGAATGTCATTATTATGAAATTTCCGTTTACCTTGTATGAATGGCATTTCCTTATGAACGAGTAGGCGAACCCCGCGCCCATGCCGCCTAGGAATCCTGCGAGCGCCGGAAAGAATTGTGTGAAATTGAACGAGGGCTTTATGACCAGCACGGCTCCACCGAATGCTCCGCAGACTGCAAGAAGCGGAATCAGCTCAATCTTTTCGCCAAGGAAGATGAAGCATCCCAGAATCGAAAAGAAAGGCGACATCTTGTTGAGCATTGAGGCATCGGATATGGGGATGTGGTCCAGCGCGTAGAAGTTTCCGAATATTCCGACCGAACCGCACACCGCCCTGAGCAGAACGAATTTGATTGCTTTTTTTTCTATTTTCCTGTGGACGGCCTCCTTTTTCCTGCTCCTTATGAAAAGCACCGACGCGAAAACAAGCGCGACTATGTTCCTGAAAAAAGCCTTCTCCACAAACGGAAGGTCCCCCGCCGCATGCACGAGCATTCCCATCAATGCAAAACAGAAAGACGAAAAAAGAGCAAAAAGGATTCCGCGTTTTAAATTGTACTGTTCCATACCGCTAGAAGAATGTTACGGCCATCCACTTGCTCTGGTCGTCCTGCTTTCCGTCTATCTTTCCCCACGTGAGTCCCTGGGCGGTGGTTTCTCCCATGAGGTAATCCTTTCCGTTGATTTTGAAGCTGTGTCCCGGGTGGTCGCTCGTTATTGCAGTCATTGCGTGGCTGAACTGTGGGCTTACGAGAAGCACAGCATCCTGGTTCATCTGGGTGAGTAGCACGCACAGAATCAACGCACGGCTGTCGCAGTCGCTTCCATCTCCAAGGAGCATCGCCGGTAGGGATGTGAAGTCGCTTGTCGTCCTTTCCCTTTCATATTTCATTCCCTGGGTCCATGTCAAAAGTTTCTGGGCCAAATCCGTGTCGTCCGCCGCATCCGGGTAGATTTCGTTGAATATGTCGAACCCCGCCTGCATGAGCCTTCCGTAAGAGTCCCTGAAAATCATCCTGTAGTAGCGTTCCAGTGCTGTCTGCCAGTTACGGTCGTTTGCGTATACCGAAAGCACCTGGTACTCTCTGTCCACCGTGTATTCCGAGGCCTCTTTGTCGTTCGAGCGTAGGTTCGTCCTGATTTTTTTTCCTGCAATCTCAATGTCCACGTCGATTTTTTCATCCGATTTCGGATAGAGGTATGCCGTTACAGGTCCCGCTTCAAAATAGGAGCCTTCGTCGATTATGAGTCCGTCCATGAAACTGAGCATGTAGTTGTGGCATCTTGAAAGCTGGTTCTGCGCGCACCATGCAATGAGGACCACCGTTCCCGCGCCGTTTGGAATCGTCACTGAAAGACCGTAGCCCGTTACCTGCTGCCTGTTGATTGCGGCGGAGAAATTTGCTATTGCGGCATTCTGGTTCCGCCATGAAAAATCTTCTGTCTCAGGCTTTGCACCAAGGGCCTTTAACGATGAGTTCAACGCATCCGTCGGCGTAGCGTATCTGGAGCTCCGGTAAATCCTCACCACGGCACTCACCGGCACTACTGTACTCTGGAGCTGGAAGGCCGTCCCCTGGCTGTTTGAGTCCTGGAGCTGGAATCCTGCCGGAAAATCTATGCTAAGCTCCCCGTAGTTTTCACCGAATCCAAGCCGCTGTGAAAAAGCCGGAACTGAAATCAGCAGGAGAATCGCAAAAAAAATAGAAGCCCTTGTCCTTGCCATTTTTTACCACCTTGAATACAATATCGGTTGATGACACCATTTTCCATATTATATGAAAACGATGAGATTCTCCTTATAAACAAACCAAACGGCGTTTCGGTACAGGGGGGGAAGGGAATTTCTCATCCGCTTGACTCGGAACTTTCGGCACAGCTTGGATATAAAATCCACCTTGTTCACAGGCTTGACAAGGAGACTTCCGGTATACTGATTGTTGCAAAAAATCCTCTAGCCGCTGCAAAATGGACCGGGATGATAGGAAGAAAGGATGTTAAAAAGGAATACATCGCCATAACCATAGGAAAGCCTCTTGTTGACGGAAAGCCCTCCGAAAATGGGAGAATCCGGGGAACTGTCGAAGCCCACGGAAGGACCCAGGAGGCATACCTTGATTTTACGGTCGAAAAATCCGGCGTGATAGCGGCTGAAAGTCAGACAGGTGAAAGTCAGGTTGCGCTGAGCCTTGTCCATATAGTGCTTGGAACAGGACGCATGCACCAGATACGTATCCAACTTGCAAAAAACGGAGCGCCGATTGCAGCCGACGACCAGCACGGTGATTTTAAGAAAAACAAGCTCCTTCGGAAAGCCGGAATCAAAAAACTGTGCCTCGCCGCTTTCAGACTGACCCTCCCGATTGACGGGAAAGAAAAAGTGTTTGAAATCCCGCTTCCAGAACACATGCAGAAGGCCGCGTCGTTGATAGAAAGCCTTCAGACAATCTCCAAAAGCTGATGTTTTTAGAGGCTTCCTTATAGTAAATCTTTTTGTGGAGTAAATTTATGGTAAAACGAAAAATACTCAGGTCCGTGCTTATTCTGATATTTTTTTTCATGTCCGTTTTTGCATATTCCTACGAGCCTCCCGAGATTGAAATATTTAGAAAATGCTATCCCGATGTCAAGTTTGAATGTGTGTATGACAATACCGTCTACGACCAGCTGATTACAATTACCGTTGGAAAAAGAAGCGAGAAACTGTACTGGCAGGGTGGCCGCTGTCTGCCTAAATCGGAACTGTTGAACAAAAAAAAATTTACGCCTGTGCTTTATGAATACAGTTTTGAAATCCCCGACCCAAGCACTTTTTCAAAAAAATATGTCGAGGAACTTAGGGAGATGTCGTCACCTGAAAACCGGCAGGATGGTCCCGGTGCGCCAACTTTCATTTACGATATAATCTATGAGTCCGACTCCCGCAAAAATGTTGAAAAGCACATCACTAGGACAACTTTTTTTGGAAAAGCCTCCTACGTGCATGACAGGATTGTGCAGCCCCTGAAAAATGTTGAAAAAAAAATTAAGGCCCTGGTTGGAATCAACAAGGAGGTAGATGATTTCGTCAAAAATCTTGATTCGGCAGGTTCGTACAACTGGAGAACAATTGCAGATTCTGGCAGACGGTCCTTTCATAGCATGGGTGTCGCGGTAGACATTCTGCCAATTGGATGGGACAAAAAAAATTTGTATTGGGCGTGGCGAAGGGATATTGACCCGGACTGGATGTTGCTGCCCCTAAAAAAACGATGGATTGTGCCTGATTCCGTGGTAAAAATATTTGAGAGCGAAGGATTTATATACGGCGGAAAATGGGATCTTTGGGACAATATGCATTTTGAGTATCGCCCCGAGCTGATTTTATACACCAAGAAGCTACAGGAAACTAGGGACACCATAAAGAGACTTGAGGAAGAACGGATGGCCGCCGAAAAAAAGAGACTTGAGGAAGAACAAAAGGCCGCCGAAAAAAAGAGGCTTGAGGAAGAACGGATGGCCGCCGAGAAAAAGAGACTTGAGGAAGAACAAAAGGCCGCGGAGAAAAAGAGACTTGAGGAAGAACGGATGGCCGCCGAAAAAAAGAGACTTGAGGAAGAACAAAAGGCCGCAGAAGAAAAACTTAAAGATCTGGAATCTTCTGAAAAAGAAAATGCAAAAGAAATCCCCGGTGACGTATTCTGGGAAAAAGTTGAAGAAGAAATTTCTGATGACGGAATGCCCACGGTGATTTGCGACGAGGGAATCGTTGATGATGAAAAAATCATCGACGTGGAGCCTTCCGAAAAGATAGAGCAGAAAAAAGTTCCAATGGATAAGTCTACAGACCACGGAGAGAAAATCTCTGGAAATGAGTCTACGGAAAGTGAGAATCAAAAAGAAAATGCCTGCGATGAAGTTCTGGAAGAAATAGATGGCTACGAGATTATTGATGGAAAATATTTTGAAAAAATACTTGAAGAAGAACTTCCGGAGTATTTGCCCTATGGAGTGGAATACGCTTGTCCATGATTCTATCCTTGACCAGTACATGCAAAATGGTGTAAAAATATTGAACTGATTGCATGTATTGCGTTTTTGTGCGGGCATGCTGCATTTAAAAACCATTTTCAATCCTCGGGAGAAAAAAATGTTTAAGCCAGAACTGATTTCCACTTTCAAGAACTACAGTGGAAAGAAATTCGTTTCCGATTTGATTGCCGGTGTAATCGTCGGCATTGTTGCGCTTCCTTTGGCCATTGCTTTCGGTATTGCGAGCGGCGTTGGACCGTCAGAAGGTATCTTTACTGCCATAATCGCCGGATTCATAATTTCGGTGCTGGGAGGCTCCAAGGTTCAGATTGGTGGACCGACCGGTGCTTTTGTCGTAATCGTCTACGGCGTAATCCAGAAGTTCGGGCTCCCGGGGCTTGCGACCGCTACCATAATGGCTGGAGTCATACTGATTATTATGGGAATCCTTAAACTTGGAAGTCTTGTGAAGTTCATTCCATATACAATCATAACGGGGTTCACCGCTGGAATTGCCGTTACAATCCTTACAGGCCAGATCGGAGATTTCTTTGGACTCACGACCGGACCCATGCCGGGTGATTTTATAGGAAAAATTACAAGCTATGCAAAATCTTTCCACACAATCAACTGGTGGTCGTTCGGAATGTCAGCAATCTGTCTTGCGGTGATTTTCCTCTGGGCGAAGGTCCCGAAGATTGGAAAAAAGGTTCCCGGCTCCCTGGTTGTGATAATCCTTGCGACAATAGTCTGCACTGCGTTCAAGCTTCCAGTCGACACAATCGGCGACCGCTACGAGATTCCGACCATGCTTCCTGCCCCGAAGCTTCCTGATTTCAGTCTGGACACGATAAAGGAGCTTTTCCCGACCGCCACATCCATTGCCGTGCTTGCTGCCATCGAGTCCCTTCTTTCTGCCGTTGTTGCCGACGGTATGATTGGAGCAAAGCACAATTCTGACACAGAGCTTATCGCGCAGGGTGTTGCGAACATTGTCACCCCTCTTTTTGGTGGAATCCCTGCGACCGGTGCAATCGCAAGAACCGCGACCAATGTGAAAAACGGTGGACGCTCTCCTGTTGCCGGAATTGTCCATGCCGTGACGCTCATGCTGATTCTTCTTTTCCTTGGAAAGCTCGTGAAATTCATCCCCATGCCTGCCCTTGCCGCAGTTTTGGTTTCGGTTGCGTGGAACATGGCGGGATTCAAGGATATCGCCGCGTTGATGAAGGGTCAGAAATCCGATGCCTTCGTTCTTCTTGTAACTTTTGGTCTCACGGTGTTCGTTGATTTGACTGTCGCAATCGGTGTCGGGATTTTGCTTGCCGCATTTTTCTTTATCCAGAAGATGGCCATGCTCTCCGATGTGCACAAATATGAAAACGGTACTGACCCGGATGCCGCAAAAGACATGCCGGAAGAAAAACTGGACGTTCCGAACGGAGTGCTGATCTATGAGGTCGAGGGACCACTTTTCTTTGCAACAGTCAGAAAATTCGAGGTTGCCGTTGACCGCTCCGGCGCAGATTTCAAGGCAATGATTATCCGCATGAGGAACACGACCTATCTTGATGCCGGCGGAATAAAGGCTTTGAGGCAGCTCCAGAACGCATGCAATAAAAGAAAGGTCGCAATCATCCTGAGTGGCGTGCATGACCAGCCGTTGAAGCTTTTGAAAAAATCCGGCATGACGGAATCTCTCGGTGAAGAAAATGTCTGCGTTGACATTTACGCGGCGTTGGACAGAGCGAGGGGACTTATCGGTGTTTCAAAAGCGTCTGAATCAAACTGAGCTGATTTTATGACCGTAAACCTTTCGCGCGGGAGCGTGATTAAGAACATCGTCTTTTTCTCGCTTCCGTTCCTTCTTTCGTATTTTCTACAGACCCTCTACGGAATGGCCGACCTTTTCATTGCTGGTCAGTTCAACGGGTCTGAAATCATTTCCGCCGTGTCAATCGGAAGCCAGGTCATGCACATGCTTACCGTGGTGATTGTGGGGCTTGCCATGGGAACTACGGTCCTGGTCGGTCGCGGAGTCGGGGCGGGGGACGGACTTGCGGTTTCAAAGACCGTCGGAAACACCGTTTTGATTTTTTCAATCCTTGCGCTTGTTCTTTCCACCGTGCTTTTGATTTTTGTTCCGGCAATCGTTTCTGTAATGAGCACCCCGCTTGAGGCTGTGGAGCAGACGGAGATTTATCTAAGAATCTGTTTTGCGGGACTTCCGTTCATCATTTTCTACAACGTGATTGCGTCCGTTTTCCGTGGAATGGGAGATTCCAAAAGCCCATTGATTTTCGTCGCCGTGGCATGTGCGGTGAATATCATCCTGGACTATGTTTTCATGGGATGCCTGAAGATGAAGTCGGAGGGTGCCGCCCTTGCAACTGTTTTTGCCCAGGCAGTGTCCGTAGTTTCATCGCTCGTGGTGATTGTACGGAAAAAGCTCATAAGCATTTCAAAATCCGATTTCAAGCTTGAAAGAAAAACGTTCGCCGGAATCCTGAAAATAGGAGGACCTATTGCGTGCCAGGACTGCTTCATACAGATTTCTTTTTTGATTATAACAAGGATTGCAAACGGCCGGGGACTTTCGGTTGCAACTGCGGTCGGAATAGTTGAAAAAATCATCACCTTTCTTTTTCTTGTTCCATCGTCAATGCTTTCAGCCGTGTCGGCAGTTGCGTCCCAGAACATCGGTGCGGAAGAGCCTGAAAGGGCAAGGAAAACTCTTTATTGCGGGGCTGCAATTTCAGTTGCGTTCGGACTTCTTTTTGCGCTTGTGTTCCAGTTTGCAGGCGAGCCATTCATATCGCTTTTCATAAAGGACGGTTCTGACAGGGCGGAGGTCATACGCTTGGGTGTCCAGTACATCCGCTCCTACGTGTTCGACTGCGTGTTTGCGGGAATCCATTTTTCATGCTGCGGATATTTCTGTGCGCTTGGAAAATCAATGCTTCCTTTCATCAACAACGTAAGCTCCATCGTTCTCGTGAGGATTCCGGGAGCGTACCTTGCTTCCAGATTTTTCCCCGAAACGCTTTTCCCCATGGGACTTGCGGCTCCTCTCGGCTCTCTTTTTTCTTCTATACTCTGCGTGATATTTTTTGTCGTGCTGGAGAAAAAAAATGGGGAAAAACATGTTCAAGGGGTATTTTGAAAAACACTTGATAAAAAATCAATCGATGGCTTGACATAAAAGCATTTATCGAATAGAGTAAAGGTACATTTTAAGCATATTAAGATGGGGTCGCAAAAGCGGCTCCATTTTTGTTATAAGGGGGTGGATTTTTGAACTATACTTCGCCAGATTCTATTCCGCATTTCAAGGAGTGCGCCGCGTTGGTTGACTCTGCCGGGTTCACACTGGTCGAGCTTCAGGTTGTTCCGCAGAAAGGCTCGGTACATGTCACCGCAGTGATTGCCTCCAAGGATGTAAAGAAGGATATAGGTGTGGCAGACTGCTCAAAGGTCCACCACGCTCTACAGCCGGAGCTGATTTCGATGCTCGGTGTGGACGAGGACAATTTCTATATGGAAGTATGCTCCCCCGGTATGGAACGGAACCTTAAGAACGCGGCGGAGTTTGCTTTTTTCGTTGGACGCGAAATCCGTGTGTGGGACAAGACCGTTGGCGACTGGGTGGGCGGTGTAATCAAATCATCCGACGAGAAGCAGGTGACGCTTCTGCCTCTTGAAAATCAAGAAGAGGGTTCTGATAAATCGGGCGGCGAAAAGACTGTTGCCTATGAAAATATAGCGAAAGCAAAATTTATTCACTTGTAAGGGAGCTTGTTATGTCGAAGATTGCGACAACATCAAAGAAGGACCAGCCGACACTTGCGGACGCATTCCGTGAGCTGGCAGAAAAAAAAGGTCTCGGTGTGGCCGAGGGAAAGACGATTGTTGAGAACATGATAAAGGCCGCGTATAAAAGAAAATTTGGAAGCTGCGACAACTGCATAGTCGAGGTCGATGACGGTTTTGCGAATGTGAGGGTTTTCTCCCGCAGAACCATTGTTGATGTGGCGTATTCCGAGGTTGACGAGATTGAGTATGACGATTCCGTGAAGCTTGACCCGGACAAGAAGATTGGCGACTACATCGACATTCCGGTGGACCCAAGGGATTTCGGTCGCTCGGCTATCGACACGGGAAAGCAGAACGCTCACCAGGCCCTCAACGATACGCACAAGGACTATCTCTACAACATGCACAAGGACAAGGTTGGAACCCTCATTTCGGGAACAATCCAGCGCGAGACCAAGGGAAATATTTTTGTTGATTTGAACCTGAACGACGTGGAGGGATTCCTTCCTGCAAAGAACCAGAGCCCGATCGAGCTTTACGAAACAGGCGACCGCCTCAGCGGACTTGTGACCGACATCAAAAAGCAGAACACCGGTGTCCAGCTTGTTCTTTCACGTGCCGACGGAAAATTTGTCGAAAAGATTTTTGAGCGCGAGGTTGCGGAACTTGGTGACAAGACAATTGGAATCCAGACTGTTGCCCGCGAGGCTGGAAAAAAGACCAAGATTGCGGTCTACACCAACAAGCCGGAGGTTGATCCTGTTGGCGCATGTGTCGGTATCAAGGGCGCGAGAATCACTAACGTAATCCACGAGCTTATGGGCGAAAAGATTGACGTAATCCGCTACGACGAGGATCCCCATGTGTTCATCAAGGAGGCGCTTACGCCGGCAAAGGTGAAGTCGGTTATCCTCACTGATGTTGAAAAGCGCGAGGCAATCGCAATAGTTCCGGAGGACCAGTTCTCTTTTGCAATCGGAAAGCAGGGACTGAACGTGCGTCTTGCCAACAGGCTGTGCAACTGGAACATAGACGTCAAAACCGAATCCCAGGCCGCGGAGATGGATATTATCGAGGACGACAACTCAAGAAGGGCTGCCGAGTCTCTGTTCTCGGATGTCGAGCAGGGAACGGAAGAGGAGATTGCGTCCGTCTCAATGCTCCCAGGAATCGATCCACGTGTCGCCGACATTTTGAAGAGCGCGGGTCTTGATGATATTGGCGACTTTGTTGATGCTGTAGAGAGTGGCAAAGTTATGGAAATTGAGGGTCTTTCCGCAGATGATATTGCGGCGGTCAACAAGATTATTGATGAGAATGTCGAGTTTGAAGACGACGATGGCGAGGCAGAGTCCGTGGAAACAGAATCCCAGGAGGAGGAAGAGTATTTCTGCCCGGAATGTGGAGCCAAAATTTCTCTTGATGACAGTCGTTGTCCAAAGTGCGGAATTGAGTTAGCATTCGAGTAAACAATAAAGGAAACAAGGTTATATGGCGGAAGAAGAAAAAAAGACAGAAGCCCAGGGAAGCCAGAATTCCCAACCAAAGAAGAAGATTGTAATCAAACGCAAGTCCACGTCCTCGGCATCTCCGTCGAAGGAGCAGAAAAAGCACGTGGTTGTGAAAAAGAACTCGGAATCAAATCCACCGGTGGAGGAGAAAAAGCCGGCACCATCTGCAGGTTCCTCCGAGGCTGGAGAAAAAACTAATGCCCCTGCAAAGTCGGAAACTTCTTCCGCCCAGCAAAAGACTCCTGCGGAAGCTAGTTCTGGTGAGCAGAATGTGTCTGGACAGCAGAAGACAAACCGCGATGGGGACAAGCCTCAGAGACAGGTGAAGACGTTTGAGCTTAACAGTGTTCGTCCAAATGTCAAGGCGGGAAATCTTAGCGGTGGTTCACGTGGTCGTTTTGGCGGTGGACGCAGGGACGGTGGATTCAATGGAGCGCAGGCCCGCGACGCATACCAGAACAAGCAGGGCGGCTACAACAATGGACCGCGCCAGGGTGGATACGGAAACGGACAGGGCAGGTCGGGGGGCTAC
>DGGQ01000165.1 GCA_002392275.1 Treponema sp. UBA3870 | reverse complement strand
GGATACAAGGCATACTGGGCTGACGGTGCGCAGGTTGTTGAGCCACACGACAAGGGCATAATCAACGAGGTGAACGCTGTCAAAGAGGTCAAGCTGATTGACAGGGAAGAGGCAATCAAGGCAGGAAAGATTGTCCTGATTGACAAGGACGTTGACGAAAAATTCCAGTCCATGATTAAGCAGAACCTCTACCGCCCCGAACTCATCCGCGAAAAGGCATCGTCCGTAAAGGTCGTCTACACACCGCTCCATGGAACAGGCGCAATGCATGTGGAAAAAGTCCTTGGCGATTTGGGGCTCAACGTCATAACGGTCCCGGAGCAGCGTGAAGGAAACGGTGATTTCCCGACCGTAGAAAAACCGAACCCGGAGGAAGCGCCCGCACTCAAGATGGCCGTGGAGCTTGCCAAAAAGGAAAATGCCGATGTCGTCATGGCAACCGACCCCGATGCCGACCGCTTTGGAACAGCATTCCCGGACAAAAACGGAAACTATGTCCTTGTCTCAGGAAACCAGATGGGTGCCCTTCTTGCTGATTACGTCCTTCTTTCAAAGAAGGAATTCAACAAGATGCCAAAGAACCCTGCCCTGATTCGCTCGATAGTCACAAGCCCGTTTGTGGATTTCATATCAAAGAAATACGGAGTCGCGCTTGACGAGGTTCTCACAGGATTCAAGTGGATTGCCTATCTCGAGGGCGAATACGAGAAGACCGGAGCCAAGAACTACGTGTTCGGTCTTGAAGAAAGCTACGGATACCTTGTGGAAACAGAAGTCCGCGACAAGGACGGTGTAAGCGCAGCCGCAATGTGCGCAGAGATGACTCTCTACTGGGCAAGCAAGGGAAAGAGCCTCCTGGAGCATCTGAACGACATGTACATGGAGTACGGATATTTCGAGGACAGGGCAATAAGCAAGTATTTTGAGGGAATCAAGGGACCTGGTATAATGCAGGGAATCATGACCAAGCTCAGGAACGAGGGACTCAAGACTCTCGGCGGAAAAAAGGTCCTCAAAATCCGCGACATACAGCAGAGCATCGAGTTCGACCCGGAAAATCCATCCGCAAAAACCGATGTGAAGTTCCCGAAGAGCAATGTCCTCCAGTTCTTCCTTGAGGGCGGAACAATTGTCAGCGCAAGACCAAGCGGAACCGAGCCAAAAATCAAGTTCTACATAAACAGCCGCGTACCGGTCTCACAGCAGACAGAGCAGGCACTTGATGCAGCCAAAAAGGATGCTGGAGTTCTCTGCGACGCAATATCAGCGGAAATCAAGGCAATTCTGGATGCCGCAAAATAATTTGAGCGCAAAGCCAGCGATGGTCAGGGACTACGAAAATCTTGCAAACCTCTTTTATGGAGGGGCGAGTTTCGTGGTCTTTGATACCGAAACGACGGGGCTGGAGCCGACAAGGGACCACCTTACCGAAATAGGGGCCGTGAAATTCAACTGCAGGCAGGAGATAGAATCCTTTGACCAGCTGATAAAACCACCGGTCCCCATTCCACATTATCTGGAGCAGCTTACCCACATAACAAACGAAATGGTCGCCGGCTGCCCTGACGCATCAAAAGTTTTGGACGACTTTCTTTCGTTCATAGGCGGCACCGATTCCATACTGATTGCGCACAACGCACCGTTCGACCTTGGCTTTCTCAATGCGCAGATGGCAAGAATGGGACGGCCAATAATCCAGAACAGGACAATAGACTCACTTCCACTGGCCCGCTGGGTCCACCCAGAATTCAGAAGCGACACTGAAAAGGGGCCATACAAGCTACAGACACTCGCAAAAAGATTCAACATAAAAGTGCGCTCGGCCCACAGAGCCGATGACGATGCCCGGGTTTTGAAGGAACTCTTTTTAAGGCTGCTCTCCGACTCAATTCCACGACAAAAAAATTTTGACCCGTCAATAATCCCGCGGCGGGAAGACGAGCTACAGTTGGAGCTGGATTTGTTTTAGGCAATCCCCGGGACCGAAGTTTTAAAAGATAAGACTGGAAACTTGTAAATTCATTGAAATACAGCTATAATATGGTAAAAAAATCAACACCCGTAATAACTTGTGAGGTTATAAATGAATTTTGTAGAAGAAATGAAGGCGAAGGCCAGGGACTACCAGAATTCCCTTGTACTTCCAGAAGGAACTGAGGAGCGGACTGTTGTTGCCGCGGCCAAAATTGTTGAGGAAAAACTTGCGAAGTCCGTCACACTGCTCGGTGTAAAGTCCGATGTCGAAAAAGTCGCGGCGGCAAAGGGAGTAAGTCTAGCTGGAATCGATGTTATCAACCCGGCGGAATCTCCATGGCTCGACGATTTTGGAAAGGAATACTACGAACTCAGGAAAGACAAAATCAACAAAAAGACCGGACAGCCGGAAGTCACTCCGGAATCAGCACGGGAATACATTCTAAAGGATCCTCTCAGCTTTGGCGCAATGATGGTTCGCATGGGCAAGGCAGACGCAATGGTTTCCGGGGCACTCTCAGCAACGGCGGACCTTTTGAGGGCAGGTCTCAAAATCATCAAGACAGCGCCAGGAACAAGCACCGCATCCTCATGTTTTGTCATGGACACCCACAACTCAAAATGGGGAAAGGACGGCTACCTTATTTTCGCGGACTGCGCGGTAAACCCAACGCCAACACCGGAGCAGCTTGCGGACATAGCCGTTGATTCAGCAAAGTCATGCAAGGAACTTCTTGGAGCGGAACCGGCTGTTGCAATGCTTTCGTTCTCATCAAAGGGTTCAGGCGGGAAACTGGATGACGTGCTCAAAGTGCAGGAGGCCGTAAAACTTGCACACGAAAAAGCACCGGAACTTCTTCTTGACGGAGAGCTCCAGGCGGACGCATCCCTTATTCCAGAGGTGACGGCAAAAAAAGCACCAGGCTCCCCAATCACAGGAAAAGTCAACACACTGATTTTCCCAAGCCTCGAGGCCGGAAACATCGGTTACAAGCTGGTACAGAGATTTGCGGGTGCGGATGCCTATGGTCCAATCCTCCAGGGATTCGCAAAACCGATTTCAGACCTTAGCCGTGGATGCACAAGCGACGAGATTGTTGTGACAAGCGCAATCACATTGGTACAGGCCGGAAAGAAAGCCTAAGACACGACGCAGGGAAAAATGGCATACAGAAAAATTTTCAGAGAGCGAGCATCAAAAAAAATTCTTCCATGTCTTTTTCTCTGCCTGGCATCAATTTTTTTTGCGGGATGCGCCACAACAGAAAAGCCGCCCGCACCCGACATCCAGATTGAAAACGAAGAAACCGGAGAGACCGAAGAATCCATAGCAGTCGAAACAGTGGAGGACCCGGAAACCAAACGTTACAATGAGACACATTTCCAGGACGGAACGGAGATTGTCACATCAAAAACAGCTTTCAACGGAAGGAACACAATTCTTCTTACTTTCGGTGGAGATTTGATGGCACACCCCGCGCTGTGGAGGAACGGTGGATTTGAAAGAATCTACGAGGAGATTGAATCCTGCGTTCGTGAAAGCGACTTCTCATTTGTAAACGTTGAGACCCCAGTATATGACGCGCGCCCCTACTCCGGATACCCAGCGTTCAATGTCCACCACGAATATGTTGACGCGGCAATCAAGGCCGGATTCAATGTTTTCAGCCTGACGAACAACCACACGAACGACCAGGGATTTTATGGAATCAATGCGACAAGGGACTATTTCAGGCAAAGAGCGGAGGAACTTAAATCTTCGGAGCGTCCAATCTATTACGCGGGACTGAAGGAAAAAAGCAACGGTCCCTTGACCTACCAGTTGATTAAAAAAAATGGATGGACAATTCTGTTTGTGGCAATAACGGAGCTTCTGAACTCAGGCTCGAACAGTTCAATGATTGACTATGTTCCGCCAGGCACCAGTTCGAGAAACAGCTTTGTCGAAAAAATCAAAAAGTTGAGACAGGAAAATCCGGCCGACCTTTTTATTTTGAGCATACACTGCTCGGACCAGGAGTATGTGTTCGACATAAGAAGCACGCAGACCGCTTGGTATGAAAGACTTTTGAACACAGGGGCGGACGTAATCTGGGTGAACCATCCTCATGTGGCAAAGGACTGGGAGCTTTATCCCGACGCGGACAATGTTCCAAGAAAAATTATTTTCCATTCGATGGGAAATCTTGTAAGCAAGCACGAAACAAGAAACAATACCGGCGAAGGATTTATGACGCAGGTTCGTTTTGAAAAAACAGATGACGGAATCAGGATTGTTGGAATCAACCCGGTTCTGCTCACGACATACCAGACCAGGGACAACCATTACGTAATAAGAAAACTGGACGGGGATTTTCTGGATAGATTAAAAAACGAGGACCCGTACCAGCTGAACTTTTTTACGGAGAGAAAAATATTTATGAAAAAAATTTCAGGGAAAGTGAAATGGCAATAGACTACAAAAATCTGCCGGTGTATGCGCAGAAACAGAAGATTCTTGAGACACTTGAAAACAATCAGGTCGTCGTCGTTGAAAGCCCCACTGGAAGCGGAAAAACAACACAGCTCCCGGTGATTCTCCATGAGGCGGGATATTCAAACAACGGCATTATCGCCGTCACCCAGCCACGAAGAATTGCGGCGCTCAGCGTAAGCGAGTTCATCTCAAAGCAGCTCGGAACAAAATATCCGGGACTGGTCGGATACAAGTTCCGCTTCGAGGACAAAACGGACGCCACCACCAAAATCAAAATAATGACCGACGGAATTCTTTTGCAGGAAATGAAACTCGACCCGTGGATGAGCAAATATTCCGTTGTGATGGTTGACGAGGCGCACGAAAGAAGTCTAAACATTGATTTCGTCCTTGGACTTTTGAAAAGGGTCCTAGCGGAGAGGAAGGATTTCAAAGTAATTGTCAGCTCGGCCACAATGAACGCGGAGGCATTCAGCAAATATTTTGGAGGCTGCCCGATTGTCACAATCGACACACAGGTTTTCCCGGTGACAATGATTTACGACCCGCCGATTGTCGAGGCAAGCACATTGAGCGAAAATGCAAGCGACGCGCTTCTTTCAAAAATCGAGAGCATAATCGACAGAGTTCTTGACAGCAGGGAGGATGGCGACATTCTAGTTTTTCTTCCGGGCGAAAAAATTATCAAGGACGCAATGCTCAGGCTCCACACCGCGAGTTTCAGAAACAAAATCCACATAATTCCGCTGTACGGACGGCTTCCAAAAGAGGAGCAGGAAAAAGTTTTCTCAAACCCACCGTTCGGAAAAAAGAAGGTCGTGCTAAGCACAAACATTGCGGAGACATCTGTAACGATAAACGGAATCACAACGGTAATTGATTCTGGACTTGCAAAGCTCAACTACTACAGTCCGCGCACGTTCACCTCCAGTTTGATTGAAAGCAGAATCAGCCGTGCATCATGCAACCAACGTCGGGGACGCGCAGGAAGAACATGTCCCGGAACATGCTACAGACTTTATCCGCGAGAAGATTTTGAGACCCGCGAGGAATACACCACCGAGGAAATCTACCGAACGGACCTGAGCGAGGTTGTCCTCAGAATGTCGGAGCTTGGAATCACTGATTTTGAGAAATTCGATTTCATTTCGCCACCCGGACACGAGGGACTTGTCGGAGCCGTAAACACATTGAACATGCTGAAGGCGCTGGAGCCGGATGGAACTTTGAGCAGCATTGGAAAACTGATGGTGGAGTTCCCGCTTGAGCCAAGGGTGAGCCGTATAATTGTGGAAAGCATTCTGCACTACCCCGACGTTCTGGAGGAAGTCATCATTGCCTCATCCTTTTTGAGCGCGCAGTCACCTTTTGTTCTTCCGGTCGGCGAAGAGATGGACGCAAGACAGGCACACCATTCGTTCCGCGACATACAGGGCGACTTTGTTTCATACATCAATCTTTTCAGGAAATACATCGAGGTTCCAAACAAAGAAAAATTCTGCCGCAACTCGTATCTCGACGACAAGGTTATGGCGGAAATACTCAACGTCAAACTTCAGATTGAGGACATCGTTTCAAAAAGGCTACAGATGCCTATCACAAGCGGCGGGAACATTGACAACTACCTCTGCTGCATTGCGTCCGGAATGATTCAGTTTGTGTGCATCCGCGAGGGACGTGAGACATACAGAAGCCTGACCGCCGACCACATAACAATCCACCCAGGCTCATCCATGTTCAGGACAAATCCGCTCTACATAGTAGCAGGTGAAATTGTCAAGACAAGCCGCATGTTCGCCATGAGCGTCTCTCCTTTGACAAAAAATCTTCTTGAGAAAATCTATCCCGGACTGGAAGGCCAACTTGCCTCACTCATCAAAAAGGGCGACCGGTTCAGAAAAAATGATTCCCCAAAAGATGCGCAGAGGGACTTCGGTGACAATGGCGAAAAAGATTCTGGCCGAAAAAAATCCAGTCACGAAAAATCAGTCACAGACTCCGGAATATCTTTCGGTGGACAGAAATTTGAATTCGCAAAGCTCAAGGGAAAAAAGACAATATCCCTTCCTGTTGACAAACTTAAAAAGGCGGTCGAAGCAGAATCAGAACTACCGACGGAGCTTGAAAACATACACGCCAGCGTAATCGCAAAGGGTGGACGGCCTCTGCTTGTAAATGAAAAGCTGTCCCTTATTTTCAATGTCGCAAAAAATCTGAACCTGGAGCCTATTGATGAAAAAAAATGGTCAAGGAACATGAACATCTGCATAAGCGGAGAAAATGGACACGAGGCTCTTGAAAAACTGATTTCCCAACTCAACGTATTGATGCGGATTACAATTGCGAAGCGGACATCAAAGGAGCTTGGATTCATCTGTCTTTTCACGGACGGAAACGGAACATACTGGTTCAAAGTGTCAAGAGGATTTTCCACCGCCCAGAACGAAACCCTTTCCTCCCTTGAAAAACTGATTGACGACACAAAGGATTCCGACCTTGGACCATCGGAAAAAGAAAAAATCAACATGATGTACAGAATGGTCAATTCCCTATACTGATGGAGCAGGATGGAAGCGGAGGACGATATGACGGAAAAGGAAATGGACTCGTTTTTTATCGAGACACTGAAAAAGGCTCTTTCCAACATGAAGGACTGCCTTGAATACATAAAAGACGAGCCGGGTGAAATATACGATGAAATACGCGATGGATACGAATGTGAAATACAGGAGCTTTCAGAAATAGTCGGGAGCATAAATTCTATTGGCGACCTTGCGGAAAAAGATGAGGAAACCATAGGCGCGGTTTTCGACTATCTGGAAGGCTACTATGACAATTTCGTAATATCCAGCGATGAAAAACAGCAGGCCTCCGATCTGAAAGAATATGAAAAACTTTCAACCCTCATGGACATGTTCTACGATGAAGAAGATGAATATGATGATGAGGAGGAATAATAATTCTTTTGATTAGTGCACAAATTTGAGTGGGACCGCCTTAAAAGTTTTTGATTGCGTCACCTGAATTGGTTCCGGAAACTCCGCCATTATTCTGGCAAGGATTCCGAAACAAATTCAGATTGACAGTATTTTGGGACAGCCCCATGCTGATTTTAAATTCCCAAAATCTTTTTTGCCTTTTGCGCGTTGGCGTTGTTCACACGTTTTTTTCCATCGGCATCATCATCTGCAAGAGCGGCAAGATCCTGCACAGCCTGTGTCGCGACAGAATATTTTCCGCGCGCATAGATGTCAAGCCCCGTGCCCTGTGTTGACGTATCCTTGTTCTGTATATACTTCAGACATATATCAGCAAACTCGGGGCGGCTGTATTTTGCGAACTCCTTCCCAAGAGCGTAGCGAAGATTTTTTTGCTTGTCGTTTTTAAGAGTCTCCTCCGCAAGTTCCAGTATCTCCTGTGTTCCGGCATGATTGTTCTCAAGCAGAGCGGCGGCAACCTTTGACTTTATCGCGTCACCGGTCTTTTTGTCGGTAATCAGCGAAACAAGATATTCATTTCCGTCGGTGGTGTTGAGTTTGGCAAGCACCTTGTAGATTTTTTCCTTTACAACGGTTTCCTCTTTGTGCTTGCAGTGGTAAATCAAATCCTTTGACAGAGAACTCATGTTATGTTTTTCGATTACATTTATGGCCTCCATGCGGACTCTCCAGACATCATCCTTCAGGGCCTGCTTGATTACAGTCTGCACAATCGAGTCAGTGAAGTTTGAAAGTCCACGAACGACATACTCACGGAGCTTTGGATTTTCATCCTCAAACAAATCCACAAGAATGTCCACGGCCTCCTTTCGTCCCATTGAACCGATTGCCTCGGCTGCATACGAGCGAATGTAGATGTCCTCATTTTCGTCCTGGGCAATATCCGCAAGAATGTCCCAGGTCTCGTCCGCATGGATTTTTCCAATAACCTTGACAAGCGACTGCCTCTGGGCGATGGTCAAATCATCCCTCGAAATATATCCCGCAAGGTATACAGCCTCCTCGTTTCCACCAATCTCTCCAAGGCAGTCAAGGGCCTCGTTGAAATATCCAAGGTCGTCCTTTTCAAGAAGGTCAACCACTGCTCCAATCGCGTCGCCTGATTTCACCGCGGCAACATATTTGAAGCACGCAACAACAATGTCATGCCTCTCCTCGTAGGGATCGTTCAGAACCTCCACGGCAAAATCCTCAAGGCAGGGATCCTTTGTCATGGAAAAATAGGATAGAACCTTTTCGCGGATTTTCTGGCTCTTTGTCTCCTGGAACAAATCATAGGCGGCATCCTTGAAACGGTAGTCCTCATTCTGCACCAGAGTGTCGAGCAGTGTCGCAATCTCATCGGTAAGCCCGTAGGTAAAAATCTCCTTAGTTTCTTCCTCGTAGGATTCTCCCGCGTTCATAGGATTTTTGTCCCTGGATGACGCAATCTGCTCAGAAGTGGCAGCTGTCGGTCTCTTTGGATTTGGCCAGACCTTCTCCTTTTTGATATAGCTGGAGGAGATTGATTCACCCACATCAAAATCTGAGTCGTCCGCATCGGGACCGGCAAAGACCAAGGACGAAACCAAAATGCCCATGCAGATACAAACAAAACGCTTCATTTTTCCCCCTGAAACCCGGATGTCGGCATAAAATCCCCTTCTCCCGGATTTCAATTACTTAAACCTCATTCGATTTGAATTGTTTCATGAATTCTTCTTTAAAAATCGGAAATTTGTCCTCATTTATTGAACGGCGGATGTCCAAAAGCATGCTGTTAAGGAAATAGAGGTTGTGGTAGCTTGCAAGCATGGACGAAAGAATTTCCTGCTCCCTGAAAATGTGCCGGAGATAGGCCCTTGAATATGTTTGGCAGACCTTGCACTTACATTCCGAATCCACAGGTCCAAAGTCGCGCTCAAATCTCTTCTGCTTGATTGAAAGCATACCCCTATGGGTAAAATACAGTCCATGCCGGGCTACCCTTGTTGGAAGAACACAGTCGAACATGTCAACACCGTTCTCAACAGCGTCAAAAATATATTCCGGGGTTCCGATCCCCATAACATAGCACGGCTTTTTTCTGTCAACAAAATTCATTGTGTAAGAAAGCTTTTCACGATAGATTTCGGGAGGCTCGCCAACACTCAATCCACCAATTGCAAATCCGGGAGTGTCAAGTGACGAAACAAATTCCGCGCTGCGTTTTCTCAGGTCGTCAAAAAAATTGCCCTGGACTATTGGGAAAAGGATTCCACCGTATCCATTTTCCTTCTGCACATTCCATTCGGCCAATGCCCTTTTTGTCCATGCGCTTGTAATCTCCAGAGCGCGTTCCGCCTCCCTTCTTTCAACTCCGTATCCCGTGCAGACATCAAGCTGCATCTGAATGTCGCTGTTGAGTTTGGTCTGAATCTGCACAACCTTTTCCGGAGTAAAAAAATGTTTGGAGCCGTCAATGTCGCTTCTGAAAGTCACTCCGTCGTCATGGATTTTTCTGAGCGATGAAAGTGAAAAAACCTGAAATCCACCGGAATCCGTCAAAAAGTTTTTGTTCCATTTTGTAAATCCGTGAAGGCCTCCAGCTTCGCCAACCAAATCCTCTCCGGGGCGAAGATACAGATGGTAGGTATTCGCAAGTATGATTTCAAATCCAATCTCCTCAAGGTCGTCCTTTGAAACAGCCTTGACAGTTCCCTTTGTCCCGACCGGCATAAAAACTGGAGTCCTGACATCACCATGCGGAAGATGCAGAACCCCGGTTCTTGCTTTTGAACCCGCGCACTCATGCTCCACATCAAAAAAAGTTTTAACCAAATCCATAGAAACCTCCATCTACGTCCGGGCGAACCTAAGCAGCACAACGCTCAAAAAAACAAAAAGCATGACAGGAAACCATCCACCGAACACAGGCGGAATCACCTCGAATTTTGCCATAAGCATTGTAATCATCTGCGTGATATAAAAAATGACCGCCGAACCAATGCTCAGCGCAAGGCTCACAATCAAAACATTTTTTCTTGTCTTTCCGCTAAGTCCAATCGCCATGAACACGACTATGAAAACGACAAAGGGAAATGAAAACTTTTTATAATACTGGGATTTTGCCTCCGCGCTCGGAAGTCCAGCGTTCTCCAGATGACGGATGTACTGTCTAGCCTCCTCGGTGCTGACCTCCTCAACATTCATAGTGTTGTTCTGGAAAGTTTCGGGCGGCTCAACAATCATCAGACGGTGCGCCTCGTCAATATCCTTTTTAACAAAAACGTCGTCCTCAAAAACAAACATCGCGCCACCATTAATCTGCCACGAACCATCAACCCATGTCGCCCCATCAGCCTTCACAAAACTTTCAAACTTTTTTTCGGAATCACGGAACACGACAATCAAATCATAAAGTGTGCGGGCCGACGCATCGTAATACTGAGCCTTGTAGACAACCCTGCCCTGGTCCGCCATCACAACAATCTGCTCGTTGTTAAGGGACGAACTTTTTTTCAGAACCATGGACTGCAGCTCATTTTTTTTCGCGTATGTCTGGACAACAACCTTGTCCTCAAAGAAAAAGAGACCAAAGCTCATGGCGATGCCAATCAAAAGAAGCGGGAAAGTGAATTTCAAAAGCGAAACGCCCGACGCGAACACAGCCAAAAGTTCATTGCGCGCATAGAGGTCGCTGAGCATATACGCCGTGGCAAAAAGCATTGCAATCGGAACAGCATACCAAACTGTTTTTGGAATATAGAATAGAAGAATCTGAAAAATCAAAATGGGCGAGACGCTTTTTGAAATGTAGTTCCAGAGATTCATCAACAAATCTGTCAGACAGAGTATGAGAACAAAAAAGAAAAGCGAGCCAAAAAAAATTGCGGTGAATTTTTTTAGCATGTATTTTATAAGCGTCATTTTCTTTTCAACCTCAGGTACAAAATTATTCCAAAAAATCCGATGACAAAATTTGGTGTCCATACCATCCAGAATCCGTTATACCCCCCACGGATACCGAATAGCTGTCCCATTATCGTCATGGCCCAGTACAGAACAGAGATTATGATTCCAAAAATAAATCCAAGCGTGAGTCCATTTTTTTTACCAAAGACCAAAGCAAGCGGAAATGCGAGTATCGCAAAAAATATTGCGCCAAATGGAATGGAGAATTTTTTGTGGTACTCAAGTTTGTAGTTATTGAGCTGCCTGTCTGATACGGAATTTTCTTTCACCAAATCACCAATGATCTTGCCCAAATCGTAGGATGTCATTTCACGTGGATTCATTGATGAGGAGCTTGCGTTTATTGATGACTCGAACATGTTAAGCCGCATTGTGTCCGCAGTGATTACGTCATAATTTTTTTTGTCGTTTCTTTTTAGCAATATCACAATCGGGTCGTTCATCAGAAGGTCCATCAAAAGTCCTGGAGTCACAGATTTTTCAACAGTGCTTTTTCCGGCAATAATTATTCGTTCACCTTCCGAGCCAGAGCGGTCAAAAATCAAAAGGTCTTCAACATCGCTTCCCTCCGCATCCCCAATCACCAGGGCCGTTGACGACATGCGTTTTATTGAGTTGGCCTCAATCTGCACGGCAGGGTCGGACTGAATTATTTTTGTCTGCATCCTGTTGTAGCGCAAAGTTCCGAGGGGAAGAAAATAGTCGTTCATCACAAAACTGAAGATGGAAATCAGAAGTCCCATGATAAGCACGGGAATCAGAATTATTGAATAGCGTTGTCCGCTTGCCCTCAGAATTAAAATCTCGTTGTCAGTGACCATCCGTCCAAGGCACATCAAAAAACCAAGCAGGGTCGCAAAGGGTGCGGACTGCGCAACAATCGCCGGGAGACAGTAGACAATAAGTTCGATTACAGTCGGAATTGGGACGCGCTGCTTCAAAATTGTTTCCGCGAGGAGAAGAATCTGGTTCACAAAAAAGATGACAAAGAAAAACATGAAGCAGACAAAAAAATAAATAAAAAGCTCCCGCATGATGTATTTGACAAGAACATGCCGCCTCACCCCGCCATGATGGCGAGAAAGAAGCGACGTAAGTTTTTCAAACAGCGGAATTGATTTCCCATACCTCATAAAAAAAAGTCCCCATCGTCAGACGGATTTTATTCCCGTGCTTCCAAATCCACCGGAGCCGCGCTCAGTTTCAGAAATGGATTCGACCCGCGAAAACACGCCCAATGTTACCGGGGAGACAACAATCTGCGCAATCCTGTCGCCTGAGTTTACTACAAAATTTTCTTTCCCATGGTTTATCAAAAGCACGTTAAGCTCGCCACGGTAGTCGCTGTCAATTGTTCCGGGCGTGTTGATTACGGTGACTGAATTTTTGAAGGCAAGTCCGCTCCTCGGTCTCACCTGGATTTCGTATCCCTCGGGGATTTCAAAAAAAAGTCCGGTCGGAATCATTTTTGTGCATCCCGGCTCTATGCTGACAGGAGAATCAACAAGCGCACACACATCCGCACCCGCCGCGCCCGATGTTTTGTACACAGGAAGAACCGCACCATTTTTTGCAACACATTTGATTTCAACAGAATTGCTCATTTTAATATTTTCCTTAATCCTTTTTTGTCAATTTTTTTTCCATAGACCAAGACAGCCCTGGAATCTTTTTTGAGAATATCTCTCGCAAGTTCCATAATATCATTTTTTTCCACCGCTCGTATAGATGAAATAATCTGGTCGGTGGTGTAAAGCGGAAGTCCGAGCGAATAAAACTTCTGCAGCCGGCGCATAACAAATTCCATGTCGGTCTCGCCCATTATCTCCTCGCCAGAGAGATGCCCCTTCGCGTCCGCAATCTCCGAATCCAAAAATCCGTCACTGAGGATTGAATCGATTTCCGAAAGAACAAGGGACAGAGTTTTTTCCGTCCTGTTTTTTTCGCAAGAGACGGAGCAGGACCAGATGCCGTTGTCGTCATAGCGTGAATAAAAACTGTAGACCGAATAGCAGAGCCCGTTTTTTTCTCTCAGCACCTCGAAAAGCCTGCTTCCCATTGTGTCACCGCACATCGCATTGAAAACGCACATGGCCCAGTATGATTTTTCCGTAAAACTTTTTTCAATGGGATACGCGACATAAATCTGGTGCTGCCCAAATTTTGATTCAACAAACGAAATCCCGCTGTTCCAGACAAAAGCATTTTCAAAATCCGCCACGGAAGATTTATGCACAGGAAGATTTGAAAGAGCTTTCTCCGCAAAGTCAAAATCAAAATTGCCGGAAACGAATACGGTGAGCTTTCCATGGACAAAGTATTTTTCATACCAGTCCCTGATTTTTTCCACAGTGATTGAATCGACATCAGCCACAGTCCCGGTGATTGTGTGACCAAGCTGACTGTCTTTCCAGACCATGCCCGCAAGTTCGTCAAGGGAAGATTCGTCCGGGTCGTCGTCTACCGCAAGAATCTCGTTTTCAACGACGCTCCTCTCTTTTTCAACTTCGTCTTCTGGAAAAATACATTCGGACGACATCGAGCAAAGTATGTCCATTGCAAGCGAAAAATTTTCATCCGATGAAGGAACCACGGCGTAGACGCACACATCGTCCCTTTCCGTAAATGCGTTGACCGTTCCTCCCATCCTGTCAAACGCACGGGAGATGTCCCTTCTGGAAAATTTTTTTGTTCCCTTGAAAAGAAGATGCTCGCAGAAATGGCTTATCCCGCGCTCGCCCGGTTTTTCGTATCTGGAGCCGACTGAAAAATAAAATCCGACGGCAACAGTACGTGCGCTTTCAATCTGCTGGGAAATTAAATTTATATTGTTCGATAAAACGGTTTTCTGAATCATAAGGGTGACTGGACCGAAACAATCTTGAACTTGAAATTCAGTCCGCTTGTAAAAAAATGGAGCGACACACATTTCTGTATGCCGCCCCAACTATTTCCTAAGAAGTCAGCTGGCAACCCATGAAAAATCAGTTTTCCGGGATTGTCTTAGTTTGACTGGGCCTCAAGAGCGTCGATGTAAGAAAGGTTGAGCCTTCCCATCTTGTCAACCTCAAGCAGCTTTACAGGAATTACCTGGCCTTCCTTGAGAACGTCGGTAACTTTTTCCACACGCTGCCTTGAAAGTTTGGAGATGTGGCAGAGACCTTCCTTTCCTGGAAGAATCTCAACAAACGCACCGAAGTCCATGATGCGCTTGACGGTTCCCTGGTAGATTGTACCAACCTCAGGATCCTCGCAGATTCCCTTGACGGCTTTCTTTGCGGCATCGGTTGAAGCGCCGGTCTTTCCGTAGATTGTGACAGTTCCATCGTCGTCAGTGTTGATTGTGACACCGTACTGCTGGCAGAGTGCCTTTACGTTCTTTCCGCCAGGTCCGATCAATGCGCCAATCTTGTCCACAGGGATTTTCAGAGAGTCGATTTTCGGAGCATAAGGTGAGATAGGCTGAGGCTTACTGATGCACTTCTCCATGATGTCAAGGATGTGGTTGCGTCCTGCCTTTGCCTGTGCGAGAGCCTTTCTCATGATGTCCATTGAGACACCGGCAATCTTGATGTCCATCTGGAATCCGGTAATTCCGTCGCGGGTTCCTGCCACCTTGAAGTCCATGTCTCCCAAGTGATCCTCTTCACCAAGGATATCTGAAAGGATTGCGTATCTCTTGTACTGAGGTCCGTCGGTAATGAGTCCCATGGCGATTCCGGCGACCATCTTTTTCATCGGAACACCGGCTGCAAGGAGTGAAAGACATCCACCGCAAGTAGAAGCCTGTGATGAAGA
>DGGQ01000042.1 GCA_002392275.1 Treponema sp. UBA3870 | reverse complement strand
TTTCATCAAAATCAAAAAGCTCCCCAAACCGCGCGCCAGAACATACGTCCATAATCCTTGAATCATAAATAGGTCCTTCCTCTGCAAAACCATAAGGACCGTAATCCTGAAGCTTGTGGGACAAATCTCCGCTTGCAACATAAACGACTTTCCGACCCAGTTCCTCAACAGAATCTTTTATGAGCATACCGAATTCATAATGCTTCAAAAGATCGTGACCCGAAAGACCTGTACGGACAATTTTAAAATTCTTGTATTTTTTCTGGATAAACCAAAGTGGAACCATTGTCCCGTGATCAAGCTCCCTTCTTTTTTCACCGAGAGTGCCCGCCGGAAAATGCAGAGCTTTTGCCTTGCCAACCAAAATATTTACAAGTTCTTCATCGTAATCAATATTGAACTTGACATGCGGCGCATTAAAATCAGAAAGCGAACCTGATGCACCAGTGCCGGGGGAAATATGAAAATAGTCCGCGTACATTATGCTGTGGGGACTTGAGATGATAATAGTTTCAGGACGGAGAGCCGCAATCTCTTCTGCAACTTTTTCATAAGCCCTAATTGTTTTTTCAATCTGTTTTTCACTACCCCGCCCGACATCTGGAACAATCATCGGTGGATGCGGAACCATAAAAGCTGCAACAATCGACATGAGAACCTCCTGATTTTGAACAATGCAAACTGCTTCGCAACACAATATTCTATAACTTTTTTGGTCATAAATCTATGGCTGAATGATTTTGCGTTATTAAAATCGAATCCGCGTGTCAATCCTCTGGTCACGTCTATTTTAGGAATTTGCAGAAAGACTTTCACAGAGTCGCCCTATCAGGATCCAATCCACCGTAAAATATGTACGCTGATCTCTTGCAAATCATTTTGTTTCTATACATGCCACGATTCGTTGCATGGCTGTCCACTGATTTTAGGTACTTAATAAATTATATGGATAAATTGTACCCTGAAATGCGGTAATCGAGTCATTTTTTTGCTTGTAAAAATAAAAAATTGTGTTATATTTATTATGAGAGGTAACGTATGAAAAGATTTATCACATTGATTGCGGCGGCACTTGCACTTTCCGCTGCATCGGCTGCAGACTCCCCGTCCTGGGATTTTTCCGCGACTGTGGATTTCGCTTATTATCCAAAATCTGAGTACATAAAGGGCGGAACCCACTTTGCTCCAATAACAGGTCCCTACAGCGGTCTTGAAGGTCGAGTCACAGGAAAAGCCGACTACACAATTCCGACACCGCTTGGCGACAACTGGCTTTTGAATTCGGCAAACCTTGTCCTACAGGGAAATCTGGAGCTTTCACCGGTCTCAGTAATGCCGGGGGTCGAAGTAAAATTCACACCGCTCCCATTCCTCGTGTTCAGTGCGGGCGCTCAGGCTGGAACCGGTTGGAATCTTGCTGGAATTCAGGGAATGGCGGGACTGAACAGCGAGTTTGTTTACGACAACATCACGCCCTTCACCTCATGGTTTCTGAAATGGTACGCTCAGGCAACATTCCAGTTTGACACGGGCGCAATCTGGCCGGGCGACTGGACGCACTTCCAGATTATGTATTCATACCAGGTCTACTACACAATGCTTTCCGCAAAAAAAGATGGGGAAGTCTGGATGTGGCAGGCGGCAGGAAACAGGGTCAACGGTCTCAAAAACTACCAGAACCTTATCCTCGCATACCAGATGCCGCTGATTTTGAGCCGCGTTGGTGTGCTTGCAGAGTGGGACGGATATTATTCCAGCGACGCTTTTACAAATCCGGCCTACAAGGGAAACTTCTGTCAGGTCAGCATAAGTCCTATGGCTCAGCTTTCATTCACCGAGCATGACACTCTCTCAATTCTTCTTGGATTCTCCAGCCGCAGGAGTTTCACCACGGACCATATCCGCGATGCGGAAAACAAAACCAATGACAGACGGGAAACCACGATGACCTACGACGGATACGAGTGGTTCTTCAACCGAATTGCCCTAAGCTACACGCACACGTTCTAATTGGTGGATTTACAAACAAAAAAGGGGCTGTCTGAAATTACACGGACAGTCCCTTTTCTTTTTTTGTCTTATTTTACATGTAGTATGTTTTGATTGGCGGAAAACCGTTGAAAGCGACTGACGCATAGGTTGAAGTGTATGCTCCGGTCGAAAGCCAGTAAATCCTGTCGCCCTGTTTCAATGTAATCGGAAGACGGTATCTTGCGTTCTCGTACATGACATCCATGCTGTCACATGTCGGACCTGCGATAATAACGTCACCCTCCTTGTCGCCATCCTTTGTTGTAATCAGCGGATACTTTATGCATTCGTCAAGAGTCTCAATCAGCCCGTTGAATTTACCGGCATCAAGATAAATCCATCTTGTAAGCGCGGTATTGTTTTTTCTCGAACAAAGGATTACTTCGCTCGTGAGGATTCCGCTGTCGCCAACCAGAGAACGTCCAGGCTCCAAAATAATTTCTGGCAAATCATCGCCAAAGTCCTCGGTCAAAAAGCGCGTGATTTCCTTGGCATAGACATCAAGCGGATTGACAGGATCAATATAGCTCGCTGGAAAACCACCGCCCATGTCTATCATCTGCAAACGGATTCCCTCCTCCTCCTCCAGTGAAGAGAAAAGATATTTCGCCTTTGCAATTGCGTCGTTCCATGAACCTATGTCCCTCTGCTGGCTTCCGACGTGGAAAGAAATCCCCCACGGATTCAGACCAAGCTCCCTCGCGAGAACCAGCAAATCATAGGCCATGTCGGGATGGCATCCGAATTTTTTGCTCAAAGGCCAGTCGGCAGAGTCGGACCCCTCGACAAGAATACGCACGTAGACCCTGGAGCCTGGTGCATTTTCGGCAATGTTCTTCAAGTCGTCCTTGCTGTCGGTCGCAAAAAGACGCACACCGTTTTCATAAAAATATTTAATGTCGGAGGCCTTCTTGATTGTGTTTCCGTAGGAAAAGCGGTTCGGGTCGTCAACAAACTTTTTTATCAAATCAAGTTCGTAACGTGAGGCGATGTCAAAATTGGACCCGTTTTCGGCAAGCATCTGCAAAACAGGTTCACCGGGATTCGCCTTGATTGCATAAAAAATCTTGGCATAGGGGAAGGAGCTTCTGAGCTTGATGAAATTCTTTTTAATGGTCTTCAAGCTCACAACAATGTTCGGTGTTGGAAGGTCCTTGGAAAATTCAAGAAACTGCTCCCAGTCTTTGTCACTCACATAGTCATTACGATTGTACACTACCGTACCACCTGTAATTAAAATATGGCAACCGTTTTGCAGAGAACCCTGTTTTCCTAACGGCTGATTCGTTCTATAATAGAAAAAAAGTTGATTTTATGGAATAAGTTTTTGAAAAATTTTATTAAAAAGTTTATAGTAATTCGTACGGAGGAGACATCCGGCACAACGCTACACATCGGGCTTGGCGATTCTACAAAAAGAAACATAAGGGGCGCGGAATGAAATTTATCCACACTGCGGACTGGCACCTTGGGAACAGAATGCACGACATAGACAGGAACATTGAGCAGCAGAATTTTTTTTACTGGCTGAAAAATGAAATTGAAAAACAGAATGCACAGGCCCTTGTCGTTTCGGGGGACATCTACGACTGCGCAAATCCACCGGTGGAGTCCCGCAGACAGTACATACAGTTTTTAACGTCGCTGGTCGGAACATGCTGCAAAAATGTGGTCATCGTTGGGGGAAACCATGATTCAGGCGCGCTTCTTGATTCCGAAAAAGACATGCTGGAGCTTCTGAACATCCATGTGGTCGGTTCCATCGCGAACATGGAGATTGGGGACGCGGTTTTTGAGCTTTACGACAGCGACGGAAAAACGTCCGCGATATGCTGCGCAATCCCATACGCACGGGAAAGCGAGCTTCGACAGTTTTTCGATGAGCAAATTGATGACGGAACTTTTTCGGACAGGGCATACAAAACTGTTTACAAAAAAGCTCTGGACATTGCAAAAAAAATGGCAGGCAAAAAAAACATTCCGATAATAGCGACCGGACATCTCTATGCGGCAAACCTTGAAGGACGGCTGAGCAGTGCAAAAAAAGAAACCAAAACGGACGACGGAATCAGAATGTTGGATGTTGTTGGAAAACTTGGTTCGGTACATGCAGAAATTTTTCCAGAGGATTTTGATTATGTCGCTCTCGGGCACATACATTACTCAACGATGGTTGACAAAAAAAATAAAGTACGCTATTCAGGGTCCCCGTTTGTGATGGGCTTTGACGAAGCAAATATCGAAAGAAATATTCTCGAAGTTGAAATTGATTCTGACCATAAAACATGTGTCAAAAAAATTGCCGTACCGCAGACATTTGATTTCAGACGCATATCCGGGAACTGCCGTTATATAATTGAGGAGCTTGCTAAATACAAAAACAACCCGCCTGAAAAAAAGACATTTGTGGAAGCATATTTTGTCCAGGAAGATGAAATCAATATCCACAGCGAGATTGAAAAAATTGAAGATGAGTTTCCTGAAAATGTTTCCGTCGTAAGTGTAAAGGCTCAGACAAAATTTTTTGATTCGGAGTCGCATGAAAACTTTGACATGGATGAGCTGAAGAATTTTGATGAGGAAGAAATTTTCAAAAAACTGATTCTGCAGAAAAAGGCATCCCTGTTTTTTGATTTGCCAGATGAGCAGAAGGAAAAAACAAAATCCGATTTGATAGAAAAATATCTTCCGATATTTATGGAAGTCGCAGCAGAAGTTGAACGTGGAGAAAATTAAATGAAAATCATAAAAATTGAATTTGAAAATCTGAACTCACTGAAAGGACACTGGCTCATTGATTTGACCGACGAGGCTTTCAAAAAAAATCACAACCAGTTTGTAATCTGCGGAGAAACAGGAGCGGGAAAAACAACAATCCTTGATGCAATAACCCTCGCCCTCTACGGAAAAACGGCACGGCTCAACAAGATTGACGGAAGCAACAACGAGATAATGACACGGAACACAAATTCATGCATGGCATCCGTGACCTATGAATGTGAGGGAAAAACTTACGTCTCAAAGTTTTCTCAGTCCAGAAGACCACGGAGCGGAAAACTTGACTCAACAGATTTTTCAATTTTGAACACCGAAACAGGGGAACTTTTTTCCGCACACAAAAGTTCCGAAATAGAAAACCGCACCGCGCAAAATATCCAGCTTGATTACGGACAGTTCTGTCGTTCCATAATGCTTGCACAGGGGGAGTTCAGTATTTTTCTGGAGGGAGAAAAAAATTCAAGCAGCAATGAAAGAAAGCGCGCCGAGATTCTGGCAAAAATAAATGGAACGGAAAAATACAAAAAAATTGGAGAGCGAATCTGCAAAAAAGCTGGCGACGTGGAGAATGAGTACAAGCTCGCAAAATCTGCCTTGGAAAATATTGATTTTCTGGCCGATGAAGATATTGAAAAACTTGAATGCGAAAAAAAATCTACCGATGAGAAGGCAAAAAAAATTGATTCAGAAATAGCAACAATTTCGATGCAGATTAATTGGCTGAATGAAATCAAGGAATACAGTTCCAAACTGGATCAGGCAAAACTTGCTCGAAAAAGATTCGAGGAAAGAGAACAGATTTTCGCTCAGTCTCAAACAATTCTGGAAAGAGCTGAAAAAGCAAAAAAATGTGACATCGAGTACAGCAGATTTTCCGAAACTAAAAAAATGATTGAACATCTGAACGAAAAACTTGGGACAACAAAAACCGCGCTCTCGCTTGCTGAAAAAGAATTTGCCACCGCACAGAGCGATGCGGAGGATGCAAAAAAAATCTACGACAAAGAAAATGGTCTGTCCGAAGAAAAAGAAGGGCTCTGGAAAAAAGTCCGGGAGCTTGATTCAAAAATTGGACCGAGCGAAAAAATGTTTTGCGACCAGGACGAAAGAAAAAATGAAGCTGAAAAAGAATGGCGGGATGCTGAACAAAAGATAGGCAATCTTGAGACGCAAAAATCAATTTACGAAAAAAAAATTGAGGAGCTTCAGAAGTATTTGGACCAGAACAAAAATGATGAAAACCTTTCCGAGAAAATTGTTTTTTTGAACGGACAGACAAAATCCATAAAATCAAATGCCGCAGAAAAATGTGGAATCAACAAAGATTTGGCTGCACAAAGGGAAAGTCTTGAGCGGAACAAAAACAAACTGGAGGAATGCGAAAAAAAGATTCGCGAAATCGAAAAGCATCTGGAGAACCTTGTGAGCAGGGAATACCTGAACATATCCGCGCTGATCAGAATAAACCTTTCAGTCGGAAATCCTTGTCCTGTCTGTGGCTCGAAGGAGCACCCCTACTGTGGCGAAAAAAATATTGACCCTAAAAAAATTGTTGACTCAGACAAAATCTCTCTTGCGGAAAATGTGTCGCAGCTCCACAAACAATATGAGGCGGAAAAAAATGATGCACAAAATCTAAAGGAGACCGCATCAAAACTTGAGACAACGATTTTGGGATTTGAGGAAAGGTTAAAATCTCTTGCAGCTGAAAAAAACAAAGCTGCGGCGGAAATAAATGCGGAAATTGCGCCATGGAATTTTTCTTTCGAGACAGATGACGGCGAAGAAAAAATTGTCGGAATCATTTCGGAATTAAAAAAACGGTTCCAAAAATTTTCCGAAAAAAAATCAGAGCTGGAACTGGCAAAAACGGAAGTGCGGAATATCGACATCGAGTTAAAAGCAATTGACATTGCGGACCTCAAAAATATTTTTGAAAATGAAAGCAAAAGGTTTGAGGAAATCAAGACAGATTATGAATCGCTTGTGGGGGAAAGAAAAAATCTGTTCGGTGAAAAATCTGTTGATGATGAGGAAAGGAATTTCAAAATCAATCTGCAAAACCTGAAGAAAAAATTAGAGAGCGCGGATGAAAAAAAGAATGTCGCCACAAAAAAGAAAATCGCGCTGAGCTCGGAGCTTGAGAGTTTCAGAAAACAGATTGACGAAAAAAATCCAGAACTTTCTATGCGCCGTGGCGAGCTGAATCTTTCACTGGAGAAAAATGGTTTCAAATCTGTGGACGAATATCTTTTGTGCAGAACCAGCGACGAAAAAATCATGGAACTGGAGAACGAAAAAAAGAATATCGAAAATGAGGACGCATCGACTTTGGCAGCCTTCAAACTTGCATCCGAGAATCTGGAAAGATGCAGGGCAAAAAATCTGTCACAAAAAAATTCGGATGAACTGGAAAAAGAGTTTTCAGAAAAATCTGCGGAAAGGGACGGCGCAAACAAAAGGGTTGGTGAAATCAATTCGATTTTGAAAAACCAGGACGAAAACAGGGCAAGGTATAATAAAAAACTTGAGGCATTTAGCAAGCTTGAAAAACAGCGCTCGCTTTGGCAGGAGATGAAAACTTTTATCGGCGTGAACGACGGAAGCGATTTTGAAGTTTTTGTTCAGTCGATGGCGCTGCAGAATCTTTTAATCAAGGCGAACAGATATATCCACGGAATCACAGGAAGATTCTCGCTTGTGCAAAAAGGACAGGGCGTTGATTTTATGGTCCACGACGACAACTACCCCGACCCGGATGATGACCGTCCAATTGCCAACATGAGTGGCGGTGAAAAATTTATTATCAGTCTTTCGCTTGCCCTTGGGATTGCGGAACTTGCGAGCAGAAATGTCCAGGTCAACTCACTTTTCCTTGACGAAGGTTTTGGAACTTTGAGCGGCACACCTCTAATTGAGGCGGTCAATTCACTGAAGTCGCTGGAGTCAACCGGAAAGACGCTTGGAATTATAACCCACGTCCCCGATGTGATAAAAGAATTTGACCAAAAGATTGTTGCCGAAAAACATGGGGGCACAAGTATTCTGAAGGGCGACGGAGTTAAAAGGCTCTGAAAAAAATGCCGGACTCAGATATTTCCGAATCCGGCTTAACAAAAACTACCGCCCGCTTACCGTGGTTTCGATTTCGTTTATGCGTGAAAGAATTTCATTCGCCGTCTTTGGTCCAGTGTCGAGATACTGGAACCTGTTGTTTGAATCAATGTAGACTGTGGCTGGCAAAGTGTAGCCTCCGATTCCGAGTGCCTTAAGATATTTGGACACAAGCGTTCTTCCCGTAGTTCCCCACGAGAATTTAATTTTGCCGGAGGTGTCAATGGTCTGTGCGTAAGTCTCCACATTGGACTTTTCCGTTCCATCAATCTCGACCTCGATTATATCAACGCCGCTGAACCTGCTGTAGTTTGAGGCAATCTGTCTGGTAGTGTACTGGCAGTTTCCGCAGCTGGTCCTAAAGAAAATCAGCACCTTTGGTTTCCCGTGGGAATAGTTGTCAAGGGTCGTGCCATCCAGAAGAGTCAGCTGGGTTAAATCAAAATTTTTCAGATTGCACAGGGTATTTCCCGCCGCCGTTGTCAGGGGTCCCAGATTGGCAGTCGATGAGCCGCCGGTCGAGCTGGATGAACCATGGACCACGGACGGAACGGAAAGATTTTTGTTCACATTTTTTGCCGCGGCCTCCCACTCGCATCTCGGGAAATCCTCAACGGTGTACAGCATCATGGTATAGTAGAGATCCGTCTTTCTGCAAATCTTGACCTGTCCGTTTACCTTTGGAGTAAACTTCATGTCCTGTCCGCTTGTGAGTTTTTTGAACTGGTTTTCGTACAAAAGATAGATGCCCTCGCTGGATGGAAAGCTCAGGTTCACAACGTACTCGGTATTTTTTGTGAGCGACTTTGTGAATGGAATCTTGTTGATTACAAGTCCGTTGTCGAGCGCGTCATCGAAATCACCAAACTCGTCCCAGCTCCATGCCTTGTTGTGGGTCAGGAAAAATTCGTAAACCTCTTTTCCAGAAAGTCCGGCCTTTGTGACAGTCGGATCGATTCTTGGAAGGGTATCAAATTTTTCTTTGGACACAGCCGGAGAAAGATACTGATATTTCGGGTCGCTCGGATAGTGGCTGAAAATCATAATGTAGGGGTCCACATCAAACCACCAGTCGGCAAATCTGTGCGTAAATTCATTGCCGTCAACGGTTCCCGCGCCCCAGCAGCTGTCGAGCAAAATATTTTCGTCGCCAACGTGGACAACATTCCATCCATGGTTGCCGTACGCCTTTCCATAGGTATGCTGGAATTTTTTGTTGTTTCCTGAAATGTATTCCCCGTCAAGACCGGCGGCCTTGCACAGTTCAACAAAAAGACGACCGTTGCCTTCGCACG
>DGGQ01000031.1 GCA_002392275.1 Treponema sp. UBA3870 | reverse complement strand
CGACGAGGGAAATCGCCTGCTCCTCAAGGTTCTGCGGTTTTTTCCCCTGCATGACCGAAGCCTGCTCTTCGATTCTTTTTTTCGCCTGTTTCGGTGTCACCACGTCCGGCCAGATTTTGTTGAACGTGTTCATGTTGAACGGAAGATTGTAAAGCTGGTTTTTGTAGTTGGCCACAGGACAGTTTGTGTAGCGGTTGAACTCGGCAAACTGATTTACATAGTCCCAGACTTCTTTGTTGTCCGTATGGAAAATGTGCGCACCATATTTGTGGAAATTGATTCCCTCAATATTTTCTGTATAAATGTTTCCCGCAAGATGATTTCGTTTTTCAATCACAAGACACTTTTTTCCACTCTTCTTTGCTTCATTGGCGACAGTTGCATTGAAAAGTCCTGCACCCACAAATAAAAAATCGTACTTCTTACAAACGCTTCTGGAGATATAATCTACTGCTTTCATAACAAAACATTATATCAAAAATCAATAGAAATGAAAAGCAGAGAAAACATCTTCCGAATTTTATTTTTTTTAATGTATGATTTCAAATGGCTTGCGAACTATTAAATTTTAATATATCCTAGGGAACCGATGATTAATACACGAAGCATTAATTATCGATTCTCTGAAAAGAGACCAGCGGTTCGAAACCATCCCGCTTTATCAAAACTATGGAGTATTTTTATGAGTCGTTCAGAAGCTGAACTTGAGGGCGTAAGTCTGCTTGGAAACCAGAATACCAAGTACACCTACGACTACAATCCCGACCTTTTGGAAAGGTTCCCGAACAAACATCCCGACAATGATTACATGGTCATGCTCAACTGTCCGGAATTCACATCGCTTTGTCCCAAGACCGGGCAGCCAGATTTTGCGGAAATCCGAATCAACTACATTCCCGACAGATTTATTGTTGAGTCAAAATCCCTGAAGCTCTATCTTTTTAGTTTCAGAAACCACGGCGATTTTCACGAAGACTGCGCCAACATCATTATGAAAGATTTAATCAAACTGCTTGAGCCAAAATACATAGAGGTGGAAGGCATTTTTACTCCGCGTGGAGGCATTTCGATTTACCCCTTTGCAAATTACGGAAAACCGGGAACCCATTATGAATCAGTGGCGAAGGACCGTCTTTTTGCGAGTGTTGACAGACGCAGCTGGAAATAGGAAATAGCGATGAAAAAAGCAATAGTCCTCTCCTCGGGTGGAATTGATTCCACAACCTGCATGTCTCTTGCCGTGGAAAAATTTGGAGAAGAAAATGTCGTCTCCGTTTCAATTTTCTATGGACAAAAACACAGCAAAGAACTTGAGTGCGCCCGAAAAATCAGCAAGTTTTACAGGGTTCCGCATTATGAATTTGATTTGTCTTCCATTATGAAGTATTCAAACTGTTCGCTTCTTGAAGGTTCAAGCCAGCAAATTGAGCACGAATCCTACAGCGAGCAGATTAAGAAAAATGGCGTAGGCAAAGTGAGTACCTATGTTCCATTTAGAAATGGCCTAATGCTGAGTGTCTGTGCCAGTCTTGCGCAGGGTCTTTTTGAAAACGACGACACCGAAATTTTTATAGGAGTCCATGCCGATGACGCAGCCGGGAATGCCTATGCGGACTGTTCTGTTGAGTTTGTAGACACAATTGGCTCCGCAATCTCTTTGGGAACTTACGGAAAAGTAAAAGTTGTGGCACCTTTCTACAAATCAAACAAGGCAGCCGTTGTAAAAAAAGGTCTTGAACTAAAAACTCCCTACCATCTTACATGGAGCTGCTACGAGGGTGGCGAAAAACCATGTGGAGAATGTGGAACCTGTAGAGACCGACTGGCAGCTTTCAGGGCAAACAACACAGAGGACCCGCTCGAATATTGATTAGAAACTTTAGGGAGAAAAGATGAAAAAGAATGAAAACAATTTGATGATTTTGAATATTATTTTTGTTGTCGCACTTGTGATTTCAAATGTAGTCACCGGAAAACTAATCTACACAGGAATCAGTATTTTCAAGGGAACCGTCGTTACATTGCCGGGCGCGGGAATCTGTTATGCAATCACATTTTTGATTACCGATGTGATTGGTGAACTGTGGGGAAAAAAGCAGGCAAACAAAACCGTAGTGCTTGGACTAATCGGACAGATTTTTGCAACAACCCTGATTGTGCTGACCCAATTTTTGCCGGCAGCAGACAGCGAAATGCAGCTCGCTTATGAAAAAGTTTTGGGACAGAACTGGATTTTTGTAATCGCAAGTCTTGCAGGATACATCTGTTCGCAGCTGTGGGACGTTTGGATTTTCCATAAAATCCGTGAGCGCGTAATTGCAAAAAAAGGTTCAAACCGCGCAAGGTGGATTTGGAACAACGCATCCACAATGACCAGCCAGATTATAGACACGATTGTGTTTATCAGCATAGCGTTTGGATTTGGATTCGGATGGTTTTTCAAAAAAGAAATGCATCTGACGCTTCTTTCCATGCTGATTGGCCAGTACATTTTCAAGTTCATCCTGGCAGTCCTGGACACCCCGTTTTTCTATCTGCTAACACGAAACAAAAATGTGGAAACTGTAACCAAAGCGGGGGTGAGTTGATTTTTTTTATAGAAAAATCTAAATTAAGGGGACAGTTTTTTCACATTTAGTGGGATTTTTAAGGGGATTTTTAATGAAAAGATTTTTTTTCGCTCTGGCCTGCATTTTTTGTGGATTGAATTTTGTCGCCGCCGAAGAAACCGCTTCCGATATTTCTGTTGAAAGCCGTGATGATTCAGAAAAAAACGAAGCCATAAGGCTGGTTATGAAATTCATCCGAAACGCACAGTACAAAGGTATAAACCATGATGGGGTATACACGATGACTGCCGAAAATGTAATTATCTATGATTTAGAGCTGAACAAATATGAGCCCTTTAAAAGTTTTCAGAATCAGCAAGTCTCAACCTGCTATATTTTGAACAAAGCAAGCATTGAAGCTGGACTGGAACCGGTCTATTCAATCGACAACGAGACGGACCCAGACAAATGGCCACTGATGAGAATCGAGGGAGTCGCCGATGCAGACGAAAATGCAAACGGATATAGGAGAAGCGGAAAACGAGGAAACAGCAGCACCCTCGATACGGTAACATATTTTGATGCCGAGGAGCAAAAAAAATTTGATGAAAAACTCGCCGCAGAAAAAGCAGCCGGTGAAAAACGACTTGCAGAGCTTTTGGAAAAATATATTTCAAAAATTGATTCTGCCACCTATGAAATTTTTTGGGACAACTACAAGAACAAAAATTTTATGATTTCATCAAAGCTGGTCGAAATCTACTCAAGGGAATTTAACAATCTGCTTAATCCATCTTTTAAAACAGACTCAGCAATAAAATACGTTCTGAACAAGGCAAGCGTTGCACATGGGTTTGAACCGGTCTACTCCGTGAATGGAGAAACCCAGCCGGAAAAATGGAACATCGCGCGTTACAGAAATATTGATGAATCCCCAAATGCAAACGGATACAGGATTGCGGAATCATACCACAAAAAAATGCTCAACATTGAAAATACCGCGACATCCTATCCCATAATCCGCTACGATGATTTAGAGACCGCAAAAATCATGGCGGAAAAAACAGCTGCCGGAAAAGCATATCTTGATTCAATTGGTCTTTCAATCACACTCAACAAAACGCAGAACATAAAACTTGCAGACGACAACAAGGGTGTGATTTCAACGGACGCTGACGATTACAAGATTTATTCTTTCAATCCAGAAAAAAAATCCCGCGCGCTCAAAAGTGGAATCAAGGCGGGAGACCTTTTTGTGATTGCGAATGGAAAAAACAAAGCCGGAAAATCCACATCGGGTTTTACGACAAAAATAAAAATTGATTCCAAAACTATTGATTTGTCATGCTACGGTGGACACGCCGAAATTGAAATTCTTTATGCCGCATTTGCTGATGCCGCAGACGCAAAAAATGTTTCAATACAGGTGGTCCGAAATCCAAAGATAAATGTCACACCATCGACATCGACAATGTACAAGGAAATTTCTATCAAAAAATAGAAAGCCGTGTTTTGATTTTTCCCTTGGAGAAATGGAGGGATGAAAATGAAAAGAGTTCTTTTGATTTTGACCTGCAACGCTTTTTTTATTGCTGCGCTTTTTTCGCAGGATGCGGTGTCAGAAAATTTTAATGAGACAGAATCAAGCACCGACCAGACTGTTGAGCAGGCAGCTGAACAAACTGTTGTCCCAACTGTTGCCCCAATTTTTGAAATCAATGAAATTAAAAAAGAAAATTCCGATTCAATTGAAAATGAGGAACAGTTGGAAGCTGAAAAAAAACAGCTCGAAGCGGAGAACTCAAAACGCAATGAGGCAATCGACAAAATCATTGAACAGATTGTGGACGCAGAATATTTTCTTGAAACAAAAGATGATAGAACTTTTAAAACCTCAAAGACCCTTTATCTCGCGAACGGACTTTCAAAGTTTGAGCCATTCAAAACTTACAGAAGCGGACGCTGGGAATCGTATTATGTTTTGAACAAGGCAAGCATAAAATCTGGTCTGGAACCAGTCTATTCTGTTGATGGAGAAACAAATCCCGAGCTGTGGAACGTGGAACGAAAATCAAGCAAAACCATTCCCGACATAAACGAAAATGCGAACGGCTTCAGAAGAAACGAATATCAATATGACTGGCATTTCACAGTTTCCTATATTCCAGGAGAAGACGAAATACGGATTGAGGAAGAAAAAATAAAACGAAGGTCCCAGACCGATTCTGGAAAAGCGTATCTTGATTTACTTGGGATGGATTTTAAATTGATTGACGGCGAAGGAAAAAATCTGCTTGTAAAAAAGACTGCCGAAAACAAATCTGGCACTGTCACCGTGGACAAAAATTTTAAGATATTTGAAATCACCGTCGAAAAAAAATCCATGGCCCACATCTACGGTTTTAGGGAAGGCGACATTTTGATTGCAGATTCGTCCGACAAAAATCTTTCGTCAAAAATAATTATCGATAAAGAAATTTTTGATTTGGGGAGACTTGGAAATGATGTTGTACTTGATGATTTGTACGGAATTTTCCACGATGCAAAGACAGCAAAAAAAGTAAGCATACAGCTTCGCCGACCAACAAAAAAAGGTTACGAACAAAAAGAAATCACAATCAAAAATTAGAAGCACAATTGGGGAAGTGATTTATGAATGTAAAAAAAATTTTGAAAGCAGAAGAAAAAAATATTGAAAAAGAAGATTTGAACAGAAAAATTTTGCGCAACGAAAAATCAAAAAAAATTGCGCGACAACTTTTTTTCAGCAGAACTGTAATCACCCTTATCGCTCTGGCCGTTCAGCTGGGGCTGCTTTTGTTTTTTCTAATCAACCTTTCAAGCCGCATAGAAGTTTACTTGAGTGGTTCCGTTTTTCTTTCCCTCGGTTTTATGATTTACATTGCGAACAACAAATGCAAAAACGAATACAAGATTGCATGGATTGTTCCGGTTGTAATTTTTCCGCTTGTCGGCATAACCTGTTATTTTCTTTACCACGCAGACTGGGGTGGACGTAAGTTAAAAAAACAGGTGATAAAAATCGACAGCGATCTGGATTTGTTTTTACCCAAAAAAGAGGATGCCGAAAAAATCCTAAAGCAATATCCAGATTTTGAAAATCTTGGAAGATACATTTTTAACGAGGGACATTTTTTCCCCCATCAGGAAAGCAGCGCAAAATATTACTCATGCGGCGAAAAATTTTATCCAGATTTTTTGGAAATGCTCATGAGTGCGAAAAAATTTATTTTTATAGAATTTTTTATAATCCGTGTCGAAGAAAGCTGGGACAGAATTCTCCAGATTTTAAAGAAGAAAGTCCAGGAGGGTGTAGATGTCCGCGTGATGTGCGACGGAGTTGGAACCTACATGGTCAGCGCAATTGACTATCAAAAATATTTAAAAAGTCTTGGTATAAAGGCAAAGGTTTTTAGCAAACTTTATCCAATTGTTTCAACTCCAATCAACAACCGCGACCACAGAAAAATTGTTATCGTCGATGGCAAATACGGTTTTACCGGTGGACTGAACCTTTCAAACGAATATTTCAACATCGGGAAAAATAAATTTCCATACTGGAAGGACACTGGTGTAATAATCCGTGGACGAGCAATCGTTGATTTGATGCGGATGTTTCTTGAAGTCTGGAACATAAATGAAAAAGTCAAGGACGACTACGCAGACTATCTTTTTCTTGAATACCCCCCAGTTGAAAGCGACGGCCTTGTGATTCCTTATGGCGACCATGCATTTAATGGCGAGGATTTGGCGGAAAATATTTGCCTTGACATAATCAACACGGCAAAAAAATATCTGTACATAACAAGTCCCTATGTGATTGTTGACAACCAGATTCTTTCGTCTTTGACTTTCGCTGCGAAACGAGGAGTTGATGTTCGTGTTGTCGTTCCCTCCCGCCCCGACCATATTGGAGCATTTTGCGTTGGTAAAACTTTTTTAAAGGATTTAATTGACGACGGCGTAAAAGTTTTTCTTTATAAAAAAGGATTCACACACGCAAAAGGATTTATCGCTGACGGACGGATTGCAACTGTTGGTTCAATAAACATGGACTACAGAAGTTTTTATGCACATTTTGAGTGCGGTGCGCTTTTGTATAAATCATCAGCGATTGCCGATATAAAAGAAGATTTTGATTCTATGTTTGAAAACGACTGTGTTGAAATGAAGCATGGCGACTACAAAAAACTTCCTCTAATTCAAAGATTTGTTGGACGCATTCTAAGAATATTCGGACCGTTGATGTAAAGACAAGACTCAAAAAATTTGAAATAAAATTCTGTATTTTTTTATGTTGGCAACGGACAAATATTTTTCTAAATTGTATGGGACTTTTGTTTCTGGGAGTAGAAAAATGATTTGCGTAAATCCTGTTGTCCGGGGATTTTATCCCGACCCAAGTGTGTGCGCCGCCAATGGAAAGTTTTATTTGGTGAACAGCACATTCGAATATTTTCCAGGTCTACCAATTTTTGAGAGCGGAGACCTCGTGCATTGGAACCAGATTGGGCACTGTCTTACGCGACAGTCTCAGTTGGATGTGCGTGGAGTGGAAGCATCCGGTGGAATTTACGCACCAACAATCCGCTACAACAATGGCCGCTTTTATGTTGTCGTGACAAACGTGAGCAATGATTTTGGAAATTTTTATGTGTGGACCGACGACATTCATTCTGGAAAATGGTCAGACCCAATAAAAGTTCAACGGGGTGGAATCGATCCTTCACTGCTTTTTGATGGCGACAAAACTTATTTTGTCAGCAACGGAACAGATGATTTTGGAGAGGAAGGAATATCGCTTTGCGAAATTGATATTGCGACTGGAAAAACACTCTCACCGGCGAAGTGCATTTCAAAAGGATGCGGCGGTCGTTATCTTGAAGGTCCACACGTCTACCACATAAATGAATATTATTATTTGATGGTCGCGGAAGGTGGAACAGAATATGGCCACATGGAATGTATGCTCCGTAGCAAAAATATTTGGGGGCCGTATGAAATGTGTCCATTCAATCCAATTTTGACAAACCGGAATCTTGGAGGCTACCACATTCAGGGAGCTGGTCATGCGGATTTAGTTGAAGGCCCGGACGGACAATGGTTCATGGTCCATCTTGCATTCCGCCAGATTGGTCAGTATCTGACATTCCATAATTTGGGGCGCGAAACTTTTTTGGAACCCGTGTTCTGGACGGAAAATGGCTGGATAAAAGTTGGAGATGATGGAACATGTCGCGCCCAGTGGAAATTGGAGAACGGAAAATGCACGATACTTTCTGAGCCAGCCTATCCAGAATACCATTGGACCTTGAACAAAAACCGTGCCGTATATCTTCGTCTTCCAATTTATGAAAATTATAAAATTGATTCCGACACAAAAACTGTTGAGATTAAAGGCCATGGTGATTTTTTGGGAACATGCGGACAGGCAAGTTTTGTTGGCATGAGACAGGAAGAGCATGTCGGAAAAATGGAGGCCACCGTTTTTGTTGATTCGATGGAAGAAAATCAGGAAGCAGGAATAACAGCCTATCTTACGGAAAAAGATTTTTATGCATCGTACATCAGAAAGTCCAATGGAAAGATTTTTGCAGGAACAAAACTTGTGATTGGAGGCCACTGCGTCCCAGGAAAAGAATTTCTTGTTGACGGAAAAACAGTTGAGCTAAAAATTCAAAGCGACCGTGACAATTATTTTTTAACAGCATCCGCCGAAGGAAAAGTTTCTGAATCAACAGGACAGACAAAATTTCTTTCAAGCGAAGTCGCATGTGGATTCACTGGAACAATACTCGCTATCTATGCAAACGCAGCCCCAGATGGAAAAACATCGTGGACAAAATTTGTTTGGTCCTAAGCAAAATCCTTTTTTGCAATTAGGATTCAACATTTTCTTCTGCGGTCAGCTTTTCTTCCTGACCGCAGATTTTTATAGCATCCAAAAATTGCAGCGCATAGTCCATGGGAATTTTTTCCTGTGGAAGTTTGTTTCTGTCGGAGGTCAGACGCAAAGAAAGAAAAGTATTTTTCTCCGACTCATTCAGATTTTTAGGAACTACATTGTTTTTCAAATGTGAACCAGGCACAGTACTTCCAACAAATTTTTCCCAAGTGTTTCCATCCATACAGATTGTTTCTGTTTTCATCCATGTGTTTCTGAATGCGGAGAGAACATCAAAGCAATGTTCGCTTATGTCTCCAAAATAAATCAGCTGGTAACGTGAAAACCATTCGCAAAGTTTCAATGCGTTAACGGCATAGTCGGGACCATAAATGCAAAGAACATGCTCCGATTTTGGAAAATTCTGAAAAACACTTTCATCGTTCACAATCAAAACGGTGGTGATTTCCTTTAAAAAATTTGTCTGATTCAGGTGGACAAAATCATCAAGCTGCAATGAGACTTCTTTTGGAACGAGCCTTCCAAGTTTCAGCGGATTGTCAGCGGAAAGAGAACGGAACCTTATAAAAAACGGTTTTGATTCACGCGCCATATTTTCAGTCGCCACAGATTCAACCTCATTTTTTTCCACCACATGTTCTGCTTCTTCAAGTATTTTTTTTGCTGGACTCTTGTTTTGCGGCTCCAGTTTTTTTTGTGCACTTACAATCTGTATTTCGGCTTCACCGTTTTTGAAAAGGGACTGAATCAATTTTTTATTTGAGGCAACAAATTCGGCGGGGATATATTGCAGAGGTCCCTTTGTATTTTTGTTCACCCAGAGAGCACACTGACCTATGTTATGCCAGAACACAGCTCCGTCCTCATATACTGCGGTCAAATCCTTTACATGTTTTTTTGCCCATCCTCTGAGCTCTGTCGGTGGAAGAACTTTATCCATCGACAGAATTGCCAAAGCGAATTTTAAATTCTCCACGCGGCTTTTTACATTTATAAAATCAAGATAATCATTTTCGTTTTCAAAATATACACTCTTTATTATACTTTTGCGACCGTTGCTTCTTGTGTTGACATATTCAACATCCAGCGAATATCCGACACCTGTTTTGTTCTTGCTGTGCAAAAAAACTTCAAGCGTTTCCTGGGAATGTTCTTTAAATGTGTCGCTGAGTCTGGAAAAGTTTTTTGAAATATCCAGCGGAAAAAAATCATCGTCCACATCTTTTTTATCCGCGTTCACACAACAGATGTCTATCGTGTGGTTTAAATATTCCGTAAAAAATTCCGATGCCTTTTTTTTAATATCCCCAACAGTCATTTTTTGTCCCCATTTTTTATATACTAATAATATAATTTGCCCAGTTGATTTTCAATCCGAAACCATAAAAAAATTAGTTTTTACGGATTGCAATTCTCACAAAGCCTCAATACATTCTTCAATCAGCTGGTTCACTTCGGAATCATCATCGGCGATTATGCTTGCGGCAAAATAAAGTGACACAACAGATTCGGTTGTCAAAATATCCATTGGCACTGCACCGCCCCTCCAGACTTCCAGCGAAGTTTGGTATTTTGAAAAATCAACTTTACATTCCTGCTGCGATGTGCAATAAAAATGTACGCCATGTTTTTTTCCGTTAATCAGAACATCTTTCAATGAATAATCGCTGTCTCGCATGTTGACAGTTCCAGACGCATACAGTTCAACAATTATGTTTTTGATGTCGTCATCGGAATTGATTAAGGCATTCAATCTTTTTGCCTTCAGCCCCGGATAGATTTTTATGACTGCCATTTTTGATGCCGCCTCGTTCAAAAGCTGCGCAATCACTTCGCTGTCAGGAGACTGCACCGACATGAATGAATTTGAAATTGTGTTTTCCAGTCTGAAAAGTTTTTTGTCCAGATTCCAGTTTGCAAATTCGTTTTCCATTCCGCTGATAAATTTTAAATTCAATGGAGAATAAAGGCAACACTTGTATGCCATGTAGACTCCATTTTTCTTTTCCCGTGCCATCTGGATTGCGAATTTCAGATTGTCCTTTGCCTCATCGCTTTCGTTTGGAAGATTTGAAGACGCACTCAAAATCACCGGGACATCCGCTGACGAAAAAAGCCAGAACAAAAGCGATGCCGTGTATGCAATTGTGTCCGTCCCATGAGTTACAACAATTCCATCCGCAAATCCGGTTTCCATTCTGCATTTTATTTCGGAAATCAGTTTCGCAAAATCAGCAGGCTCCATTTCTTCACTAAGGACCGCACGGACAGGAGTAATCTGCACAGGCTGAATTTCTTTGTCACCGAGAATTGATTTTATTGATTCAGGATTTCCAGCTGCGATTGTTCCGTCTGGCAATTTTTTTGCCGTGATTGCTCCACCCATGGTCAAAACATAGACCACAGAAATTTTTAACTTCTCCTTAATCAGTGACTTGACAACACTTGGAACCGCACGACCTTCGCTTGCCTTCATTACATCTCCAGTCAAATGTTCAAGCGGAGCCATCTGTCCGTTTTTGAGTGCCGCAACGCTCTGTGGATTTTCGTCCATCGCTTTTTGAATAAAAGGCTCCAGTTCTTCGGCGGATGAAAGTTGAATCCATTTTTGATTTTGCTGGACAACATCCAGAGGATTTTCACCTGTCTTAAAAACTCGTGCAAGCAAATCTTTTGCAATTCCGCTGTGGATTTTTCCCTGCGACATGAGTTTGATAATCTGGGAGAAATTTTCCGCTGTGACTTTGCACTGCTTTATTGGCGTGCGTCTCTGATTCAAAAGCCCCATCAGTTCCCCTGCCATCCATCTTGCGGCAAGAAGTGGTTCCGCGCCATCCCTTACTGCCGTTTCAAAATAATCCGCCCGGTCCTTTTCAGAACAAAGAAACTGTGCGCGAAGCCGTGAAAGTCCATATTCCTTCTGGAAACGCTCGCGTCTGGCGGATGGAAGCTCCATTTCTATTGTGCCGCCACCAGAGTTCGACAAATCAACAAAAACCGTCGGATTCAGCTTTTCAAACTGTTTTTTGGGAAGAGCACGCTCGTGGAGTGCCTTTGTTGTGTTGGTCTCCTCAATCCACAGTCGGCTTTCGCTTTCGAGTTTTGTCCCAGATGCTAAAAGATTTTCCTGCCTGCTGATTTCCGAGTTGACAGCCTTTCTTACAAAATTGAAGGAATTAAGGTTACGGAGCTTTACCGTATACTCCGGTTCGTTAGGATATTCCGCAAGAGAAGTGTATGCGTTACACCTGAACGATGCCTCCCCAAGTCCACCGGTCAAAAGTTTCAGGTAGGCCATGACAGTGTAGAGTTCCTGCAAAAAGAGTTCCGCCTCTTCACCAAGTTCAAAAACAGGGGCGGTCTTGATTCTTAGCGAAGGACAGCCAGCGTATGTCCAGTCCGTGTGGATTTTTCCCCCGCTGCGTGTAAGATGACCGATGTTTTCTTCTATTCTATACTCTTCAATCGGAATAATCTTTGATTTGTGGTGGAACATTATCCCAATCGCACCACCCTCGCCTATTTTTATTGAAAATCCACTAAACTCCTTGTCGTCCGGTGGAATCTGTATGTCCGCTGTAAGTTTTTCGACTTCAATCGAATCATAGGACTTTCCACCAAGGGCGCGAATCAGCGAGTTCCCCTTTCTCAAGGCGGCGGTCTGGATTTCTACCGACTCTATGTTTTTGGCGGCATTGTTTCGTTTCTGGAACTCAGCTTTGACCGTTAAAATGTCCTTTGCCCCCTGGCGGTTGGAGTTGACCGAAAAAACTCCCGGAACGGCTGACAAAAGTACCCTTACTTCAAGATAGACGACTGGCTTAAACATATTGTCTCCCATTGTCAATGGTTTTCCATTAAAATTTGAAAAAAATTTTTAAAATTATACCGTTTTTACAATAGTTGTGATATAATCTAGGTTAAAGAAAAAGGTAAAATTTTCCGGAATATGCAAAGGATTCTGAGAAAATCCCGTAGGAGCAGTATGTTAAATAAGCGCGATTTTCCGAAGATACATTTTTACGACCAGGATTTTGTGGACATATATGACAAAACCTGGAACTGGCTGTCTGACTATTGGATTGATCCGTCCTCGGGGGAGCAGTCCGCCGATGGGCTGTTTATTTATCCCGTGAACGGAAAGTACATACTTGACCAGTCCGAGGCCATATTTTCGTCCTTTTTCTTAGTCTACTCGAACAGAAATTTCCCCGCGAACAAAAATATAGACTACTTTTACGAGCGGCAGGAAGAAAACGGTGCAATCCGGTGGAAGTATGACACAAAAACGAACACACCCATAACAACCAAGGAAAATCCGGAGGGAATTGGTTTTCCACTATTCGCATGGGCGGAGTTCAACCTTTACCACAAGTCAGCGAACAAACGCCGTGTAAAGGACGTCATGCCGATTCTGGAAAAATACATGGAGTGGATTGACAGGACGTTCAAGCAGGAAAACGGTCTTTACTCGGTTCCGTTTGAGTTTTCAAATATGTTCAACTCGCCGCGCAAGGGGACCTATTATCCTGTTGATTTCAACTCGTGCATGGCCATCAACGCAGCACACATGTCCGCGCTTGGGGACATACTCAACGACAAGGACATTGGCTTCAAGTACAAAAAGATGTATTTCAGCCTGAAGACCCGAATCAACTCGCTGATGTGGAATCCAGAGACCAAGTTCTACCACGATCTTGACAAGGACGAGCAGCGTCTTTCATCAAAAACCATAGCCGGATTCTGGCCGCTTCTTGCCGAACTTCCAAATGCAGACCGTGCCGACATGCTGATTGCACATCTTTCCAACCCGGAGACATTTGGGACAGACCACCCATTCCCGTCGCTGAGTGTGGACAGTCCAGAGTTCAAGGAAACTGGAGAAGGATTCAAGGGGTCCGTTTTCCTTCCTTTCAACTTTATGGTAATCAAGGGGCTGGAAAAATACCAGCAGTATGCCTTTGCACGAGAATGTGCAATCCGCCATCTGTACTATATTCTGGAAGGGCTTAGTCCGCTTGACGAAAAAAAGAAGGGCGACCTGTACGAAGCATATCTTCCGACAAAGGAAGGTCCTGCGCAGCTAAAGGGCGAACCAGATTTCCCGAGAAAGCGTTTCCTGCATTTTGTAGGACTTTCCACAATCGCGCTGATGATAGAAAACATCATTGGACTTGAAATCAGCCTGCCCCGAAAGACCGTAGACTGGGTTATTCCAAGTCTGGAGATTATGGGAATTGAAAAGCTGTCCCTCAAGCGCAACCTGATTACAATTTTGAGCAACAAGAGCACAAGGGGATGGGAAATCCAGATGGAAAGCGAAAAACTGTACTACTTTACGATAAACATTCTGGACCACAAGAAAAAAACACTACCGATTCCATCCGGCAAGTGTTCCATGCTGATAGACAAGCTTTAAAAGAAGCTCTTATAGTTTAAGGAGACGATGTTGCAGACCCCGCAGGCAGTCATTGAAATCGGCTCCACGGGGATAAGACTCCTGGTTGCTGAGTTGCCAAGTGCAGAACAAAATACTCACAGGGTTACGGTTTTGGACCGCAGTGAATTTCCCATAAACATTGGACGGGATGTCTTTACGTTCGGCTCAATCAGCACGGGAACACAGGCCTCATGTGTGCAGATTATGAATCGATATGCCGAGCAACTAAAGGCTTGGGGAATCTCAAAGGACGAAACTTTTGTCATAGGAACAAGCGCAGTCCGCGAAGCCGTAAACAGGGACCCATTTGTTGACAGAATCAAAGTGCGAACAGGATTTACAGTCCGTGTCATTGATGGGATTGAGGAAAACCGTCTCCGCTACATTGCCGTGACCGAATGTCTAAAGGAAGTAAGCTCCCGATTCCAGAACGCCGACACAGTTATTCTGGAGATTTCCGGCGGCTCCACCGAGATGATGCTTTTGGAAAAGGGGCGGATTGCGGTCGCACATTCCATGAGGCTTGGAACCATAATAATCGAGCAGCAGATTTATGCGCTTGCCGCAAGTCTTTCGGATGAACAGAAAGCCGAGGATGGCCGTAGATTTTTGAAGGACTACATCAGAAACGCCCGTTCCCAACTCAATTCGGAACTAAACTTGAACCAGGTCGCACAGTTTATAGCGGTCGGACATGACATGAGCATTGCGGCACTTTTTTGTGGGACCGCCATATCTCCATTTTTGTGGGAAATCCAGCGGCAGGATTTTTTGGACTTTGTTGATAAAATCCAGCAGTATTCGATGGACGAAGTGATTGGGCGATTCCATCTTTCTTATTCGGACGCACAGACTTTCCAGCTCTCACTTTCAGCGTACAAGGAATTTGTCAAGGTGACATCCGTAAGTTCCCTTGTTGTGCCGGAAACCTCAATCCGCGAGGGACTTTTAATCAGCAGAAGCTCCAAGGAAGACGAAAATCTACAAAAGGAATTCGATGCCCAGATTATTGCGGGAGCGACCACCCTTCTGCGAAAATATCAGGGCGACGAAAAACATGCGGACTTTGTGCGCGAAATCAGCCTGAAGATTTACGACTGTCTTGAAAATGAACTTGGAATGACACGGCATGAAAGGCTGCTCCTTGAAATCTCCGCAATCCTCCATGACATTGGAATGTTCATAAGGGCGAGAGACCACAATCTGCACAGCCACTACATAATCAGCCAGTCCGAAATTTTTGGACTCAGCCGCGAGGACATCGGGATTGTAGCACAGATTGCAGGATACCACCGTGGACAAAAGATTCCGCAGGACGACAGCGAATTCAAATTGCAGCCAAGGGCAATCCGTCTGACCATTTTGAAACTGACAGCAATCCTCAGACTTGCCGATGCCATGGACAGAAGCCACAGACAAAAATTTCCGGACTGCACGGTTAGTCTTGGGAAGGACACGCTGACATTGCAGGTGAACACGGTTGACAATCTGCGTCTTGAAAAAATCGCAATCAATGAAAAATGCGAGATGTTTGAAAATGTTTTTGGCTACAAGGTCGTTCTGGTTTAGGGAGGTAGGGTATGTCAAAATTTCCGTTTATAAACCGAGAGTTGAGTTGGATTGAATTCAACGCGAGAGTTCTTAACGAGGCAAAAAAAAAGACGGTCCCACTTCTGGAGCGGCTGAATTTTCTTTCCATAGTAACCTCCAATTTTGATGAGTTTTTTCAGGTCCGAGTCGCATCAATAAAACGTGAGCTGATGAAATCACCAAACATTACGGAGGCTTCGGGACTTACACCGTCTGGACTTTTGAAAAGGATTTCCGAACGCTGCCATGAGATAATCGGTGAGCAGTACGAACTTTTGGGCAAGGAGATTTTGCCCCAGCTCCATGAAAATGGGATTGGCTATGTGCAGTCGGGGGACTATTCTCCGTCACAAAAAAATTTTGCCCAGAGCTATTTCAAAAATCAAATCTACCCGCTATTGACTCCGCTCAGAACCGATGGAGAAGAATTTCCGCACATTGCGAACAGACATTCTTACGCCGCATTCCTTTTGGGACCAAGGGAAGGTTTCCGCGTGAAGGATGAAATTTTTTCTGTTAAAAAAGATTCCAAGGAAGGTGTGGCGGTTGTCCAGATTCCGTCCGATGTTCCGGGAATTATATGGCTCCCCGACGACGAAAACTTTGCGGATGAAAATCAAGTGGACGACGCTGCGCACGAAAATCCTGATGAGAAAAAATGCAGGATGTTCACGCTTGTTGACGACGTGATTGAGTCCTTTGGCGACAGTCTTTTCCCTGGATACGAAGTGAAGGAGTCTCTGCTTTTCAAGGTCAACCGGGACGCGGATTTTGCTGTTGATGAGGATGCCGGAGAAAAATTCATTCAGGCAATGGAAGAGGTGCTGGTAAAACGGCAGTCATCATTTCCGGTCCAGGCCATCTGCAATTCCACGAGCAAAACTTTGTCGGACTATATAAAAACCAAGCTCCAGCTGGGCGACGACGATATGTATTGCGTTGACGGTCCTGTTGATTTGACATGCCTGAAGGAACTTTCCGATGAGGATTTTGATGGCAAAGAAAACTTGCAGTACCCGGCGTGGAAACATTTTTATCCGGCAGACCTTCCGTCCGATGGATTTTTGTGGAACACAATTCGCTCGCACGATGTTCTTCTGAATGTTCCGTACCAGAGCTTTGACCCTGTTGTAAAATTTATTCAGGACGCATCGCTTGACAAGGATGTGCTTTCAATCAAGATGACGCTCTACCGCACAGGAAGCAACAGTCCAATTGTACGGGCACTGGAAAAGGCGGCGCAGAATGGAAAGCAGGTCACGGCATTTGTTGAGGTCAAGGCAAGGTTCGACGAGCAGCGGAACATTTCCTGGGTGAACGAGCTGATTAACGCGGGTGTCACTGTTGTCTATGGAATTGTGAACATAAAGGTCCACGCAAAAATTGCATTGGTAATCAGGCGGGAGTCGGATGGATTAAGACGATATGTGCATCTCAGCACCGGAAACTACAATCCGGGAACGGCGAAGGTCTACCAGGATTTTTCTATTTTCACAAGCAACCCGCAGATTGCATCGGACGCAACATTTTTCCTAAACGTGATTTCGGGCTACAGCGCGGTACAGACCATGCGGCATCTTTTTATGGCTCCAATCACTTTGAAACAGAAACTTATTGATTTAATCAACCGCGAAATACAACAGAGCAGTCCAGAAAATCCGGGACTTATTGTCGCAAAAATGAACAGCCTGTGCCACCCGGAGATTGTCAAAAAACTGTATGAGGCAAGCCAGGCTGGTGTCAGGATTTTGCTGAACATTCGTGGAATCTGCACGCTTGTTCCGGGGGTTGAGGGTGTGAGCGAAAACATCCGTGTTGTCAGCACAATCGGACGCTACCTTGAGCACAGCAGGATTTGCTATTTTAAGAACGGTGGCGAGGAGGAGCTGTTTTTGAGCAGCGCGGACTGGATGGAAAGAAACCTTGACCGACGAATCGAGCTCATGTTCCCGGTGACGGACAAGCAGGTTTTCCAAAAAGTGAAGGAAACTCTGATGATGTATTTTGACGACAACACCCAGACCCACCTTTTGCAAAACGACGGAACATGGATTCCTGCGACAAATGGCGAAGGAGAAAATCCATTCAACGTGCAGGAGCAGCTCTACCAAATCTACCGGAGGATTAACGATTCAAAAGAGTCCAAACCCAAGCTGGAGTTTGAGGTGAGACGCGGATAGACAATACCGGATAATCCGGGGGACATGGATTTTCCCTTGGTGGTCTGTACGCTGGATTGTAGGGGGCGCGTAGCGATTGCGCAAGCAATGAAACCCCGGAAAGCCAGTTGGCCAAGGCTGTGCGCAAAACTGGAAAAAGATGGCCGGACGAATATCCACGTGCCGTCCAGAAAATTTTAATTTATGACCAGCTCTGGAATCACGGCAAAAAAAACAAGGTCCTCGGTGGTGTCGTTTACAAGGCTGTGGCTGTGGCCGTTTTCGCAATAGTGACAGTCGCCCGCCTCAAGTTTTTCTTCGATTCCATCGTAAATCATTTTTCCGCTTCCGCTGATTATAAAAACCGCTTCGCATGATGTATCATGGCTGTGAAGTCCGATTGACGCACCCGGGGTCAAAAGTCCGTGCATGATTTTTACTTTTCCGTCTGAAAACATTTTTGCGGAAAGAGATTTTTCGCCGCCCTTGAATTTTGGAAAATCGGAGACCGGCATTTCGTTAAAACAGATTTTCATTTAATCCTCTTTTCTGTTGATTTTAAAACGCACCTTTGTCAAAAGGCATGGACCGCGCGCACCATAAATTTGTTGTCGATTGAATCCACCGTTGCGGTTTTGTTTTTTCTTGCCCAAGCACGGTTGTCGGCTTCGACCGATGACGACCAATAGAATTCCGTATTGTTTATGTCGATTTTTTCCGGCGAAAGATTTTTGAAAATCAACCTTATTTCATCGCTGGTCGGCAAAAACCAGTCACCGGCCTTTGTTGTGGATGTCCTGTATTTTGAGCATGCATAGGCGGCGCAATTTTCGGATGTCAGTTTTGTTTTTCCGGCGGAGTTGAGAATATCCTGTGTCGCGGCCATTCCCTCCCCGATTCCATATCTTGTTGATGCACTGGCGGCTGTCAATGAACGTGGAGCCCATGACGCACAGCCGACATCCTCTTTTGAGACTTCAAGGTAGTGGCAGATTTTTGATTCCCCGCTACCGTTGTCAACAGAAAAACCGGATGAGTTTTTATAAAAAACAATTCCGCCGCCCGGACCGATGTCGCCCACTTTGTACGTTTTTTCGGACGCAAAAAAGAGTGCCGGAATCAACACAGCCGCCAGAACCACAAGGATGCCCTTAAAAAAAGCTCTGTTCATAAAACAAATCCCCCAAAAATTGGTTTCCCACAAATAATCTAACAGTTGATTATACCAGCAAAGGGATTTTTTTTAAAGGGTCTGGGGAAAGTCTTCCCGACGTTCGGGCCTTAAGTCCCTCACTACCCAAAAATTGCCTACGTCAATTTCTGGCACATCTTATTTTTGAGGGGAAAGTCTTCCCCTGCGCGCCCACTACGTTGGTCGCTACCCCTTCTAGCGGGATAATTCTCTTTAAAAAACGCCGGTCGCCGCTACACTCTGCCGGGAACCTTTTCCAATGCCCGCAACGCCCATAAATCGCAATCACCCAATACACCTGTATTGTAATATGGCAGCCGCGGCGGCTGCAATTTCATTTGCAGATGAGCCTGTAGCGGATGTAAAAGTTGCAGAGTTCACTGGAAACGCAGCAGTTACTTGGGGTGTTGACCTTGACACTCAAAAGACTGGCTTCAAAAACGAAGAAAGCGCGACTCTCAAGGTAAACATCTCTAACGAGGGAACCAAGAAGACAGAGGGCGAAGGAATCTGGGCCGAGATTGAAATCAAAGGCAAGCAGCTCTATGTAAAGAACGGAGGTGCAGACACTGGAACTCTAAAAGGCGGTAAGGATCAAGGAACCGCTTTTGAACTGGGCGATGGTGCAGGAAACTCATATTCAACATGGAAATGGACTTCAAACAACGCAAGTTTTGATGGAAGCGGCGGAGCTTCTGTAGAGAAAGCACAGCTTCACTTTGGACCTGTCTATGTCGGAATCAAGTCTGGCGATACAGTGCTTGGAGAGTTTGGACCACAGAATGCAGTATTTTCTTCAAACCTGAAGATTGACAATGTTGCAGGAACAAAACGCGAGCAGGGAATTGTTGCGGGATATACAAGCGATCTTTTTGATATTGCTTTTGACTTCCGTTCAAACAAAGATGGCGACAACTACTACACCAATGACTATGGACTTGCTGGAGAGGCAACATTGAAGTTTGTTCCGGGACTGGAAATCAAGGCAGGAGCCGATTATCAGATTGGTGTTGATGGAAAGGCTGACAAAAACTCTCTTGGAATTGGAGCAAGCGCAAAATATTCTCTCGCACTTGGAGAAAAGTTCAAGCTCATCCCAAGCGTAGGCTATACCATGGCTTACAAAGATGATAATGATGCAAACACAAACGATGCCAAGATGAACATGGCCGCTGGAGTTATCTTCTCATGGGGTGCCGAGGCAGATGCAAACGCTGGTGTTCCTTATCTCGACGGTGACTATGCAAAGAAAGTGACACCTGGAGTTGGCGTGGCTGTAAAGATTGCTGATCTTCAGAAGTTTGATGCAAATGATCGTGGAATTACAATTGTTCCTTCATTCTACAGCGGAGACCTCATTCCAAACTTGACAGCAGCTGTTCTTGGAGAAATTGATGTTCCTACAAAGACCGATGTTAAGCCAAACTTTGGCGTTGCTGGTGGACTTAAATACAAGCTGGCAATCAACGACAGCGTAACAATTACTCCTTATGCAGGACTTCGCTTTGTCCATGGCGCAGGACTGGGAGCATTCACAAACAGCAACGGTGACAACGGCAACAAGAAAGATCTCGCGGCAGAAGGAACAGATGGCAACAAGCTGAACGTAAAAGTTGGAGCCGATGTTTCTGGACTCATCAACAACACAACATTCAGTGCTTGGTGGCAGTCACGCAACCTTGTTAACAATGAGGCTGACAAGAAGACCAACGGACAGGTTGGTACAATCAACATTCAGTGCAAGATTGCTCTGTAATCTTAGCTGATTCAGTCTGTTGAACTAATCCCCCATCTCATTTATTTTGAGACGGGGGATTTTTTATAAGTATGCTTCAAAATCGGGAACTTTTCACACAGAAGCCCCGGTTTGATTGATATTTTAATTGAAAAAACTTCTTTTTTACTATAGTATAGTCCTATCGTTTTGAAAAATCTTGGCGGGGAATTCTGCCCTGTCTAAATCCGTGTTTGGGGGAATTTATGTCTTCACCTTTGGAAAATTATCTTGCTTCCACTAATGGAAAGCCGAATGTCGCAATGACAGCCTATGTCGCAAATCTTCAGCAGGTTGCGCAGGTTGGACCTGAGATTGCCGCATCCATCGTCAACGAACTGGAAAACCAGAGAAGCCACTTGAAACTGGTTGCGTCAGAAAACTATTGTTCACTGAACGTCCAGGCTGCCATGGGAAACCTTTTGACCGACAAGTATGCGGAAGGATATCCGGAGCACCGCTATTATGGTGGATGCGTGAATATCGATGCGGTTGAAAATGTTGCGGCACGTGAAGCGGAAGCCCTTTTTGGTGCTGACTATGCTTATGTTCAGCCACATTCCGGTGCAGACACAAATCTGGTTGCTTACTGGGCAATCCTCTCAAAAAAAGTTGAGACCCCGACACTTGAGGAGCTTGGCGTAAAATCCCTCGGCGAGCTTACCGACGAACAGTTTGATATGCTGAGAAAGCGTTTCGGAAACCAGCGTCTCATGGGACTTGACTACTCATGCGGCGGTCATTTGACCCACGGATACAGGATGAATGTTTCCGCAAGAATGTTCGAGAGCCATCCTTATGGTGTTGATAAGGAAACAGGTCTCCTTGATTATGATGCGATTGAAAAGCAGGCAATGGAAGTAAAGCCTCTGATTCTTTTGACAGGATTCAGCGCATATCCAAGAAAAATCAATTTCCGCAGATTCCGCGAGATTGCCGACAAGTGCGGAGCAGTTCTGATGGTCGATATGGCACACTTCGCAGGACTTGTTGCCGGAAAAGTGCTCACAGATGATTTCGACCCGGTAAAATGGGCGGACGTTGTTACCACGACAACACACAAAACTTTGCGCGGACCACGCGGAGCAATGATTCTCTGCAAGGCCGAGTATGCAGACTATGTGAACAAGGGATGCCCGATGGTTCTTGGCGGACCTCTTGGACATGTCATGGCTGCAAAGGCAATCGCATTCAAGGAAGCCCGCACACCGGCATATCAGGAGTACGCCCACAACGTCGTAAAGAATGCACAGGCACTTGCGGACGCATGCAAGTCAAAGGGAATGATTCTCCAGACAGGCGGAACCGAAAACCACCTGATGCTCGTTGACGTGACAACTTATGGACTCACCGGAAAACAGGCTGAGGCGGCATTGTTCAAGTGCGGTGTAACAGCAAATGCAAACGCACTTCCTTATGACAAAAACGGCGCATGGTGGACATCTGGAATCAGAATCGGAACACCTGGTCTCACAACCCTTGGAATGGGTGTCGAAGAGATGAAGGAAGTTGCCGAAATCATTGATTTGGTCTTAAAGGGAACAAAACCGGGACTCACAAAAGACGGAAAACCTGCAAAGGGAAAGATTGAGCTTGACCCGGCGGTTGAGGCTGAAGGCAAAAAGAGAGTCCAGGCACTTCTCCACAAGTTCGTCCTCTACCCGGAGCTTGATTTGGACTTCCTCAAAAAAGAGTTTGTAAAATAAACTTTTTTTAATCTGAAACTGAGAGCCGTTGGTTTAAAAAACTAACGGCTTTTTATTTGAATTTATTTGCATTTTCATTTTCAACAATCTATAATATAGTAAACAGTTCTCGAATCAAGAAGCTAAAGGAGAGAAGTATGGAACAGGAAGTTGTTTCAACCACGAACAAAAATATTGATTCCGCCGTTTCGGAACTTTGCAGAAAACTGAAAAGGGATTTGTCAAGTTATCAGGCAGTCATTTTTATGGCGGCAATCGATTATGATTTCCACGAGCTATCCCAAAAGATTAAAGAAAAATTTCCTGCATCCGAGGTCATTGGCACAAGTACGGCTGGAGAATTTACCGAGCAGGGATTTACAGAAGGCTCCATAGTTCTTACCACGATGTATGATTCGGGAACTAAAGTAAAGGGTGTGCTTGTCGATTCTGGAAGCAAATATCCGCTTGTATATAAATCAGACATAGAGGCGGCCCTTCGTTTCTGTGGCATCGGGATTGGGGATCCAAGTTCACACCGCAATGCATTTGCCCTTGAGTTTACAAACGCAGTGTTCAATGCGGAAGAGTCAATCCTTTCAACATTCTATTCAATCATAAAGAACGACAAATTTCCTTTGGCGGGTGCGACAGCCGGCTACACTGGCAGCGAGGCAAAAAGTTTCGTAAGCTATAACGGAAAAGTGACACAGGACGGCGCGACCATGCTTTTTGTAAAAACCAGATGCCCTTTCGACATCCGGCAGGAGGATATTTTCAATATCACTGGAAAGCATGTTTTCGTCACAAAGTCGGAGACAATGAAGCGTGAAATCCATTCGTTCAACGGTCGCCCGGCGGCAACGGTCTATGCAGAGCAGCTTGGAGTTAGCGAATCCGAGGCGGCGAAAATGACTTTTGAAAATCCATTCGGCCGCTACATCAACGGGAGCATTCATATTGTCGCTCTTGCATCCCTTACACCGAGCAAAACAATCACAACGTTCGCGAGGGTCACTCCAAATACTTCTCTTGAAATGATGCACATCGGGGATGCGGAGCAAAAGGCAGACCAGACTTGCAAAGGAATACTGGAGAAAATCCCAAGGCCCAAGTTTACTCTGCTTATGACATGCATAACAAGGACTCTGTATTTTGACCGCACAGGCTTAAAATCAAAAATAATAGGTAAATACAAATCGGCGTTCCCTACTTTCTGTGGAATGTCATGCTACGGCGAGCAGATTGGAAGGGCTCACTGCAATCAGACTCTCGTTTCTTTGGTGATAGGGGAATAAATTATGGATAAGAATATACTGCTAAAAACAGGTCTTGAGGCCTCCGGCATCTTGATTGAATATCTTGCCAAGGATGCAATCAGTGCGGATTTTTTGAAGAGTTATCTTTCCAACGCAAACATGCAGAGCGGGCGGACCAAAAAACTTCAGGAGGCTCTGGAAAATCTTGCGGAAGCGAGCCGTGATATAGAAAACGAGGCTGGCAACATCAGCTCAAAGGCATCCCAGAACAATGGAAACCTGCGTGAGATTTATACAGAAATAAAGGAACTCAGGGAATCAATCCAGACGATTGAGCAGGACCACAAAAAATATGTGGACCAGTTCAAGGTTCTTCTTTCGCAGATCAGGGAAATCAATATGCTGGTTGATTCAATCAAAAACATCTCGGCGCAGACAAATCTGCTTTCGTTCAATGCTTCGATTGAGGCTGCACGTGCGGGAGTTGCAGGAAAGGGATTCAGAATCATCGCGAACGAGGTCAAAAAACTTTCGGACGACACCGACAAAACTTCGGAGACAATCAAAAACAAGGTTGAAAATCTTACGCGCTCGGTCTCGGAGCTGGAGAAAGACACAAACCAGAATTCAAGCGACCTTATGAAACTTTCCACCGAGGCGAACAACACCATTGAAAAATTCAATACAACGCTGAAAAACAATTCCGACAACAACGACTATGTTTCTGGAATCACGGCGCACATTGGGGACAACCTTTCAAAGATTGACAACATAATCAATGTTGTGCAGGACACGGCAAAAGAAAACGAGCAGACCGTGAATGAATTTGGTCGCTTCGCATCGGACAACGCAATGCTTTTCAACGACCTCTATTCATTCGCATACCAGATAAAATCAATCTTCCAGGATTTGCAGTAGGCTTTGATTTTATCTTTGGACTTTCTATTTCGCACCCCACTGGGCATAGTATTCGTCAATCTCTTTTTTGAGCGCGTCGCTTATTATGCCATCCTTTCCCGGGGTGTAGAGATAGTCCACAACATCCTTCATTGAAACAATCGCCCTTGCCGGGAAGCCATATTTTTCGGTGATTGTGTCCAGTGCGCTTTTTTCAGAATCATTAGCCCTTTCCATTCTATTCAGGCTGACCATTTCGCCAACAATTTTTATCTTATCCGGCGAGGAAGCCTGCCCAACGACAATCGGATATGTCTCCTCAATTGATTTTCCGGAGGTCGTGACATCCTCAATAATCACAATCCTGTCGCCGTCCTTGATTTCACTTCCCAAAAGTTTTCCCTTGTCGGCACCGTGGTCCTTTTCCTCCTTGCGGTTCGCGCAATAGCGGATTTCTTTTCCATAGAGCCTGCTGTATGCTATGACTGTCGCAACACTCAGGGGGATTCCCTTGTACGCTGGTCCAAAGAGGACATCAAAATCGTCGCCAAAATTTTCGTGTATGGCCTGGGCATAGTATTCACCAAGCTTCATCAATTGGCTTCCGGTGGTGTATGCCCCGGCGTTCATAAAAAATGGGGAATGTCGTCCGCTCTTCAAGGTGAACGACCCAAACTTCAAAACCCTGCACTCGACCATGAAATCGATAAATTCTTTCTTGTACTGTTCCATGCGGTTATTGTACACGATTGTAAAAAAAAATTCAGCGGTGCGGACAAAAAAAAGGGTCCCAAAAACATGTGTTTTCAGAACCCCATCGTCGGGCTAACCGAATTCGAATCGGTGACCCCAAGTCCCCCAGACTTGTACGCTAACCAGCTGCGCTATAGCCCGATATTGATTGAATCTAATATAACGGAAAATCTGCTTTTTGTGAATAGGATAGCCAGAAAAAGTTTTGATTTTAGAAACTGTGGTTTCATGGTCTTGCGGTGGCGGGCGGTCGCTGGTATAATTTTCCCCATGATTGTGAGAGACATTGCTTTTATTGCCATTGGCGTTTTGATGATTATTGTGGGAATTATCGGCTGCATTGTTCCCGGTATGCCTGGCACTCCCTTGTGCTGGGGCGCGCTCATGCTTGGATACTTTGTGCAGTGGACCAAAATAAGCATTCCTGCTCTTGTGATTTTTGGGGTACTGACGGTTGCCGTGGAGGTGCTGAACAATTTTGTGCCGGGCATTTTCACAAAAAAGTCGGGAGGCTCAAAGGCTGGGTCGCGGGGTGCCATGGTCGGTGTGATGCTGGGGGTGTTCACTGGAAACATCGTGGGCATTCTGCTCGGACCTTTTTTGGGCGCGCTTGTAGGCGAACTGATTCACGACCGCTCGCAATTAAAAACAGCGTTTAAATCTGCATGGTTTTCGTTTCTTGGATTTCTGACTGGAAGCGGTCTACGTCTCATGGTCTCATGCGCAATAGTCATCTACTATATAAGCAGCTTTTTCCACAAATAGCAGCGGTTCCCTAAATCTTTGCGCAAAAATTAGAGACTGATTGATTTCAGTACTTTCACAAGCCTTGGCTTTTCCACCAAATCCAGCGGTCGGCCATCTATGTACTTGTGGGCATCCTCCGAGAACACTCCAGCTGTTATGCAGAATCCCCGGTCGGCCTTTACATCGTGCATGTGTCCATGGAGGTCGCGCACATAAAGCTCTCCAGACGAGCCGGATGTTCTGAAGAATCTGAACAGCTCAATGTCGGAAGTCTTCACTGTGTCAACCTCGGCAAGAATGTCGGTGTACGCCGGCTGAACCTGTATGTCCATAATCTTGACCTGCGACCCCCTGTAGACGGTCTCTATGAATTTGCGGCAAAGGGCAACAAAATCGGATGTGCCGGACGAGAGATAAATCTGGAGATTTGTGTTCTGGCTCAACTCCTGATAGCGGCTCGTCAATGCGTTGACATCCTTGTAGTTTGCGTTGACCAGACGGATGCTGTTCAAAAGCTGTAGACCCTTCGCGAAATCGTTTTTGCTGAAATAGCACTGGGCGGTTCTGTACTGCAAATCCAGAAGAACATCCTGCTCTATGTTCTGGTGCTTCATTCCGACTTCAAAATCCTGTATGGCGGCATCATAGTCGCCCATCTTGATATGGTACACACCAGCCTCGAGGCATGATTTTGGACCGTATACCGGATCCGCCCTCAGGTGCATGAACACTTTGATTGATTTGTCGCCGTGTCCGCCAATGTTCATTGCATCCGCCATGTCAAAGAGGGCCTCCTTGTTTGTTGGATCCTCATCAAGCGCACGTTTGAAGCAGGGAAGAGAGTCGCGGTAGTGGTTTCCGTAGTAGTAGCTCTGTCCGAGAACAAGATAGACACCCTCCGCATCTGGATTTATGATAAGAGCTTTTTTTAGGCATGGAACAGCTTTGTCGTACTGCTTGTCCTTGAACATGGCAAGCCCCATGTAGTAGTTCACCTCAAAGTCGTGGGACTGAATCTGGTAGGCCATTGTCAAAGACTTTATCGCCTCCTGAATGTTGTCCATATTCAAAAGACAGATTCCGTGACGGAGCAGACTTTTAAAATTGTCAATCCGTGGATCCTTTGCCGCGAGTGTGTAGAGCCTGCTATAGATTGGCAGAGCCTTGTCCCAGAGTTTGTTCTGGAAATAAATGTCGCCAAGCTCGGAAAGTCCATCCGGGTCGTCGGGATTTCTGTCCAGCTTCCGTTTTGCCTCACGGATTATCTGGGTTTGCGATTTCCCGCCACCATTTTTTGACGTTCCACCCTTATTTTTGAGGATAAAAAATATCGCCGAGCCTACAGCAATTACAACTAGAATAACAATCAAAGCAACCATAATAGCAAATGTCCTCTAAAAAACAAAACTGGAGTACAGGACCCCAGTTCATTTATCGGAGATTTTTTAACCCATGTTTAGGGTTGGTTTAGGATGTTTTACTGGAGATTTCCTTTTTTACATTCTTCAACCATGTCCGCAATTTTGTCCAGCGCAATCTTGATTTTGTCAACCGCCGTGGCATAGCAGCACCTTATGTGTCCAGCTCCGGCATCACCAAATGCGGTTCCCGGAACCACCGCGACATTGTGCCTTTTGAAAAGCTCCGTGGCAAAATCATCCGCGCTCATTCCGGTCGAACTGATGTCGGGGAACATATAGAAAGCTCCGGTCGGCTCTGGAACATTCAGTCCCATATCGACAAAGGACTTGTACATTAGGTTTCTTCTCTGCTGATATGAAATCCGCATCCTCTCAACCTCGTCCCATCCGTTTTTCAGCCCCTCCAGTGCGGCGTACTGACTCATAATCGGCGCGCAAATTGTGTTGTACTGGTGGAGCTTGACAATCTGCGCCATCAAATCCTCGGGGGCGGCAATCCATCCGATTCTCCATCCCGTCATGGCAAAACTTTTGCTGAATCCGTTCAGTATGATTGAATAGTCTTTCATTCCGGGGAAGGAGCCTATTGATGTGTGCTTGTTTCCGTCGTAGACAAGCTCGCAGTAGATTTCGTCGGCCACGCACCAGATTTGATTTTTTACGCAGAGTTCCGCAATCTTTTTTAGTTCGTCGGCTGGGACCATTGTTCCGGTCGGGTTGCTTGGGGAGCAGAACATGATTGCCTTTGTCTTTGGCGTAATCAGTTTCTGGAACTGTTCGGCGGTCGGATGGAAATCATTTTCGCTTGTGTCGAGCTTTACAATCTTTGCTCCGCAGAGATGGGCCAGCGGAATATAGTTCACGTAGCATGGCTCGCAGACAATCATCTCGTCACCGGGATTCAGTATGGCACGGAGGACCGCATCAACACCTTCGGACGCACCGACCGTAACAAGAATCTCCTTTGCAGGATTGTATGTGCATCCATAACGCTGCATGTAACGGGCAATCTCTTCGCGCAGTTCAAGGAGTCCCCAGTTGCTTGTGTAGCTTGTGTGCCCCTGCTCAAGGTGATAGAACGCTTCCTCCCTCATCAGCCATGGGGTAGGAAAATCTGGTTCGCCAACTGAAAGAGAGATAACATCATCGTGGCCGATAAGCATTTCAAAAAATTTTCTGATTCCGCTTGGTGGTGTCTCCAACATCGAGCGGCTGAATCTGTCTTCGCGGGTATTCATTATGCTGTAACTCCTTCTCTGCCGTCCTTCTTTTCTTCAACATAAAAAATGCCGTTCTCCTTGTAGGTCTTCAGGAGGAAATGTGTCTTGGTTGAGCGTACCCCGGCCAGTGTGGATAGTTTGCGGGCAACAAAAAGCGCGACATCCTGCAGAGTGTCACCCTCAATCACGACCTTCAAATCATATCCACCGCTCATAAGGTAAAGCGACTTGACCTGCGGGAAACGGTAGATTCTGTCGGCAATTCCATCAAAACCATGCTCGCGTTCAGGGGCGACCTGTATTTCGATTTCCGCCCTGACTTTGGATTTTTCAACCGCATCTTTTTCTGGATTGATGATTGCGGCGTATTTCATAATCACACCGTCGTCCTCAAGTTTTTTTATGACAGCCTTCACCTCGTCAACAGAAGTTTTGGTCATAGCGGAAATGTCTTCCACGGAAATTCTTGCGTTGTCCCGAAGAAGATTGAGAATCTGTTCAGAAATGTCCATATCTGCCCCCTTGTTATTTCATCGAACATAATACCCACTATTTTGCAATAGTTCAAGGAATATGTCTTGGAATAATCGGCACAAAAAAAAGACACTCCCAAAATGGAAGTGCCTTTCGCTATTGTTCTACGCTGCTTTGCGTGATGAAAAACTACTGGAGCAGAGAGAGAACGTTCTGTGAAGACTGGTTGGCCTGTGCGAGCATAGCTGTTCCGGCCTGGCTGAGAACCTGGTTCTTTGTGAAGTCAACCATCTCAGAAGCCATGTCTGTGTCGCGGATGCGGCTCTCAGATGCCTGAAGGTTCTCTGCACCAATGTCGAGACCCTTAACTGTCATCTCAAGGCGGTTCTGGTATGCACCAAGGTCAGCGCGCTGCTTGTTAATCTTCTTGATTGCCTCATCGAGAGTTCCGATTGCGCGGTTTGCGTTGTCAGGAGTCTCAAGGCTCATGATTTCCTCAGTTCCAACCTGGCGGAGTCCGAGAGCTGCGGCAGACATTGTTCCAATGAATACCTGAGTTCTCTGGTCCATGTTAGCACCAATGTGGAGCCACATAGAAG
>DGGQ01000104.1 GCA_002392275.1 Treponema sp. UBA3870 | reverse complement strand
AGCTTCCGAGAACGAGAGGATAACCGTGGTAGTCATGCTCACGAATCTGGTTGTGGATGATGTAGCTGTCCGTCGTGAACTCAACTTCCGCCTCGATTCCGTAATTCAGTTTTTTGAATTCTTCGGAAATCGATTTCTGGAATTCTTTCGGAGTGTCGTCCGTGATGAACTGCTTTGCCGGGAAAAGTCCCAAATCATTCACAAGGAATTTTGTAAGCGCGAGTGTGTACTGTGCGTCACCCACAACGGAGAACTGCTTGTTGATTACGCGGTTTTCAAGGAACAAATCTGCGTAACGCTCAATCAGATAGTAAAAATATTTTTCGTGCGACGCTATAACATCGTTGATTTTTTTCTCATCAACTTTCGCAAACGTACCGACCGTTCTCAAAAACTTGCTTGTCTCCGTCGCACCGACAGGAAGAGTCGGAACATGAAGATATGGAATGCCGAGCTTTGTCTGCATTTTCTTTACGTTCTTCAAACCGACCCAAGGGCTTACAAGAAGATTGAACTGTGCTTTCGGAACAAGGTCGATGTTTTTTATTCCGCGCTCGTAACCGAAAATTGTGTTCGGTTTAAGTCCAAGCTCCGCAACAAGTTTTTCAAGCTCCCGGAGATTTCCAAGCCAGAATAAATCTGCATAAGGAACGTCCGCCCAGATGTTCACAAGGCCATCTATTTTTTCACTCTCATCCGCTTTTTCAAGATACTGGTCTATTATCGCGTCAATGACCTGCTCGTGTCCTTTGTAGTTGTTTCCCTTGAATCCGGCCGTGTTCGCATAGATTACGGGCTTGGGCGCATCGGTAAAATTGCTTACGACTTCACCAGAATCATCACCGACGATTTCAGGGATACAGCCCGTGAGAACGACGAACAAATCCGCGTCAATAACTTTGAGTGCATTGTCAATCGTGCTCTTCAGTTTTTTTGTTCCGCCGAAAACAACGTCCTTTTCGTTTATGCTCGTGCAGGGAAAAATGTTCGGTGAAAAATAACCAGAGCTTCCCGTTCCGTCAGAAAGTTTCTGAGCACAACCAGGTCCGGAATGCAGCACCGGGATTGCCCTTGTGATTGCCTGAACTGTCTGCATGGAAGCAAGTGCGCATTTATATCTTTGTTTATCCAATAACTTTGCCATTATTTCTTTTCCCCTTCAAAGAACGTATCTACATTCTGCTTGTACCACCAATCCGTATACGGAAGCTTGACTCTCTTTGCAAGATTCTGTTCAAAGCTTCTGTTATGGATTGCATCAAGAATTGATTTTGCAAATTCAAGCGTGTGCTTGTAACCGAAAATCATATACTCATCGGCGACATAAACCGCGCTCGTTCCGTTTTTGATTGCCCAGACCGTTGAACCAGGATGGCGTGAGAGATACAAATCCGGTTTGAACTTGTGGAGGATGTTCATCACCTCATAATTCTGCTGGTCGGAAACGCTCGCTTCAAAGTTGATGTCGTTTTCGAGAAGATATTTCATGCTCGGAGGAACGTCACCGTTTTCATATTTCTTGTCGTAGTGCCATGCAAGCGCCCACACAACTTCGATTCCAAGTTCGTTCAACACACGTGAAACCTCAAAAGTATATCCAGGTCCCATACCGATAACGGCGCGGAGTCCCTTCAATTCTTTTTTGATTTCCTCAATCTGCGGAATGTAGATTGCACGCTGCTCGGCAATGTATTTTTCAACACTCTCGCTTCTGTTTGTCACTTTTCCAATCTCACGGAGCCAGGTCTCGAATCCAACAATGCCGCACTGGTTGATTGAGCGGACATAAGGCACACCGTATTTTTCTTCAAGACCGTTACCGAGATAGTTTCCGAGAGTTCCGCAGATACATGTCGTTGCGAGCGATTCAGAAATGTGGCTCAGCTCCTCCACCGTGGAATTACAGTAAAGGAAAACCGGTTCCAAATCAAAGTTCTTGAACATCTCGATGATTTCGGGCCGCGCGCTTTCATAAAAGTTCTTGAAGTTGATTGTGTTCCGTTTTTGTTTTGGCGGCTGGACAATTGTAGAAAGAACCGCGTGATCGGCAATGTCGAAACCTGTCGCCCAGATGCGTGACTTGAATCCCTCGCAGTGGACGGCGACAATCGGAACTTTGATTTCGGATTTCAAATCATCGACAACACTGTCTATGTCCTCTCCGATGATTCCGGTTGCGCATGAGCTTGTAACGAAAATCGCCTTAGGTGAATAACGCCTGTTAACTTCAAGAATGATTTCCCGAAGCTTTTCAACTGAACCGAAAATCGTGTCCTGCTCGTTCATGTCAGTTCCGACATAGACCGTGCTTGTTGTGACTCCGCGTTTTTTCGCCATCACTTTGTCAAGGTAATAAGTTCCCGCCGCAGCGACAGAACATCCAGCCGGTCCATGGTGGATAACCGCCACGTCGCGGATTGCGGAAAGCTGACCGAGCGCACAGCTTGAAAGACATGAGCTGGACTGTGAAAAACATCTTGAGCATCCTTTCAAAGTTCCGCACTCTGATTTTTCCGCCAAATCTTTTAAACTTCCGATGTAACCCGTTATTGAACCGATTCTGTTCTCACGGGTCGCCACATTGGAAGAATTTATATTTATCGCCATAGCCACTCCATTAAATGTATTTCATTGATTAGATCAAAAAACTAAAAGTTTACCTTGCCCTCTACATCGTCACGCACGTGCTGTAGATCCTCGCTCAGATAACGCTCGCCATTGTCGGGAAGAAGCGGTACAATCAGCTTGCCCTTGTTCTCGTCACGCAGTGCCTGTTTGATTGCAATTGCAAGACTCGCGCCGCTGGATGCGCCGATGAATATTCCCTCGTAATGCGCAAGAAGATGGATTGCGCGAAGTGTCTCCGCATAACTGACGGTCTCATATTCGTCAACATAGTCCGCGTTGAAATTGGTCGGGGCCATGGGGTTCAAACCGTTTTCATCATGCACCGCGTGGATTCCGTGAAAACCTCCGTCCTCCACTCCCTTGACTACAGGATTCTCAACATCCCTTTTGTCAGGCTGCGCGATTACAATCTTTATGTCCGATTTTTTTTCTTTTAAAAACTTGCTCACGCCATGGGTGGAGCCTCCCGTTCCAACTCCGCCAACAAAAATGTCAACCCTGCCGTCCGTGTCCTCCCAGATTTCGGGACCAGTGTGCCTGTAGTGCGCGCCAACATTGTCTGGATTTGAAAGCTGCCTTGTGGTCCAGCTGTCGGGAGTTGTGTCCAGCATCCACTGGTAGACATCGTTGAACGCCTCGATTCCTTTTTCAAAAACACCGGCAATCAATTCCTTTGGTGGATTCACAATCTGCGAGCCGTATGCCTCCAAAAGTTTTTTGCGCTCAATGGAAACACCTTCCTGGATTCCGACCTTGAACTTGTATCCCTTTGCGGCAGCTACGGATGCAATTCCAATTCCCATGTTGCCGCTTGTGAATTCAACGAGAGTTGTTTTTTCCGGACTGATTTCACCACGACTCTCCGCCTGCTCTATAATTTCAAGTGCCGCCCGGTCTTTGTGCGAACCAGCCGGATTAAAGTATTCAAGTTTTCCTGCTATGCGTCCCTTAAGGCCAAGCACTTTTTCAAGACGATGAAATTCCACAAGCGGTGTGTGACCGACAAGTTCCGTAATTGAATCATAAATCCTTGCCATAATATTTTCTCCTCTGTCTATAAGAATGGGGTTTTAGGGGTTCCACCCCTAGGTGAAGGGGGTAGGTCGAAAACCGTAGGTTTGAGACTAGGGGGAAGGCTTTCCCCCTACCGCTTTTTAAATTCTGTAGTCATCTTCCAGGGCATCCATGAGTCCGTACTCAAGAAGAATCTGTTCAAGTCGTTCCTGAGTCATCGGGGTCGGAATTGTGAACATCTGGTTGTCAATCACGGCCTGCGCAAGATTTCTATATTCGTTAGCCTGGTTAGAATCCGGCTTGTATTCAATCACAGTCTTTCTGTTTATTTCTGCACGCTGAACGATATTGTCGCGCGGAACAAAATACAGAAGCTGTGTTCCAAGTTCCTTCGCAAATGCACGGAGCAAATCAAGTTCGCGGTCAACATTGCGGCTGTTGCAGATTATTCCTCCAAGACGGACTCCACCAGTGCGCGCATAACGGCTGATTCCCTTCGCGATATTGTTCGCTGCATACAGGGCCATCATCTCTCCGGATGCGACGATGTAAATTTCCTTCGCCTTTCCTTCACGAATCGGCATGGCAAATCCACCGCATACAACATCTCCAAGAACATCGTAGAAAACAAAATCCAAATCATCGGTATATGCTCCTAGATTTTCGAGCATGTTTATTGAGGTAATGATTCCGCGTCCGGCACATCCGACTCCAGGCTCCGGTCCACCGGATTCAACGCAGCGTGTTCCGCCAAAACCGGTCCTCATTATGCGGTCAAGCTCCACGTTCTCGCCCTCGTCACGGATTGTGTCCAAAACTGTTTTCTGCGCAAGTCCGCCAAGAAGCAGACGGGTTGAGTCGGCCTTTGGATCGCAGCCAACAACCATGACTTTTTTTCCATGCTCAACAAGTCCAGCAGTAAGATTCTGTGTCGTCGTTGATTTTCCAATTCCACCTTTTCCATAAATTGCAATCTGTCTTATCTCGCCCATTTTTTGCTCCTCTTAAAACAAGTTTTGAATCTGATTGTATTTCCATACTTTCAAAATTGCGTCGTCCACGGTTCCTGGAGATTCCACCGCGACAATCCCATGCCTGCGCAAACAGGAGCTGGCACCATCACCAATTCTGCTTGCAACCACATAGCGGCAGTCACTTAATCCCAAAACGCTCTCCATCATTTTTGAGACGCTGTGGCTTCCACCCATGCAGACCGACTGGACTTTGCGCATCTCCACGAAATCATAACCAACATCATCATCAACACGGTAGACATAAAATCTGTCCGTCCGACCATAATGCTGGTCTACATTTTCCCCGTCCGTGCTTGCCACGGCAACCTTGTATATAGAAGATTTTTTTTCAGCCATGGGAAAAATTCTCCCCCGCTCCTACGGCTCCACCGAATTTCGCGTACAGGGCTTTTGAAAAGTCTGTGCGGCCCGGGACACCAACGGCATCCGCCCGGCAATGGTTGCAGTGTAAAAAAAGTTCTATATATTCGGACGCAGCCTTTCTGGCCGCATGGATTTCCTGGCATGTAGGGGCCGGTTCGTCAATCAACTTCGCGGTCGGAATCAATGGGATGATATTGTATTTTTTTGC
>DGGQ01000190.1 GCA_002392275.1 Treponema sp. UBA3870 | reverse complement strand
AAGCAGGAAAAGGATTCTCTGTTGTCGCGGACGAAATCAGGAAGCTGTCTGAAACTTCTGCGGCGGAGTCCCACAAGATAAGCGAGGAGCTTCACAAAATCAGCGAGTCGATTGAGGCAGTGGTTGCCGCGGCACGAGAGAGTTCCGAAAGCTTTGCCGGAGTTGGTGAAAAGATTTCCCAGACCGATGAACTTGTAAACCAGATAAAAGCTGCAATGCAGGAACAGAAGGAAGGCTCCCAGCAAATTGTAGACGCGCTAAAAATGATGAACGACAGCACACTCGAAGTAAAAAGTGCTTCACATGAAATGGCTATCGGGAACCAGGCAATCCTTGAGGAAATCCATAACCTACAGGATGCTACAAACGTAATCCGGGACGGCATGAACGAAATGTCGATTGGCGCAGGAGAAATGAACAAAACAGGCTCCCTGCTTTCGGACATCTCAACAAAGGTCACCGATTCAATCAACAGGATTGGAACGCAGATTGACCAGTTTAGAGTGTAAGGGAAAAATCCTGCGTTAACAAAAATCCCCCACCCCGCTCCTTTTTTGGGGCGGGGATTTTTTTATCTGTTCTGTATGTTCACAATAAGGATAGTTCGTGCAGCCTATGAACCAGTGGCCGTTATTCCCTTTTCGCTTTACAAGAAAACCACCGAACAAGATTCAAAACTCTGTCATCCGCAATCTGATTCGGGAAGCCAAGTTTTTGATTTGTGAAATTCAGCAGGACGACATTATCCGCTTCAAAACCGCTTACTCGTCCCAAACAATAGATTTCACTTCCGAAACCGAAAGACCGGTTCCTTCCGCAACTTGCTCTGGTGAAAGTCCCATTTTCAAGAAATTCCGGGCAGCCTCGTACTTTCCTTCAATTTTTCCTTCAATTCTTCCTTCAATTCTTCCTGCATCCATTCCCTTTTTTAAGGCCGCACTAATGCTCGAACGTCTGTCCCTGTCTGCAATTTCCTGTCTGTACTGTGCAATCCACAAGTCGCGGTTCGCACTGATTGATGAAAGTGATTTCTGTGCCTGCATAAGCCCTGCCTCCTTTTCTGTCAACCTGGTTATGACACTCTTTTTCTTGGGATTATCCGCCTCCTTTAGAAATATGGCCCAATTTTCCAAGGGGGTGTTCGTTTCCAACGTCTCCTCAATATCTCTTGTCTTGGGAAGCTCTATAAAAATTATGTTCAGCGAGTTTGAAAGCACCCTTCCATCTTTTGTGCGCATTGCATAACGGCTTACAGGGGTTTTTGTTTTTACCTCCCCTTCATTGCCGTAATTAAAATCCAGAACCGTAACCTGATAGACTATCGGGGCTTTTTCCCAGCTGTCTCCTTTTTTGAGATAGGTTGTTTCCAGTCTGGTAACCTGATACTCCGCACGCTTTCCATAGTCATATTCTTGATTAAACGCCTGCATTTCAATGTCAGCCGAAAGACCGTCATCAAACTCGCACATTATATCGTAGCTCACACCTCGTTGTCCGTCGAATCCTGCCGGCGCATCATTTGCGGTAAGTGAAAAAGATTTTATCTTCCGTTCTGTCGTCGCCTCAAGAAACGAATGCAATGCATCGTGCGACTCCTTTGTCGGCTGAGTGAAAAGAGCCTTGAACGTGGAGTCAACCCTTGGATTGAGCAGCGCACCGCTTTCCATCTGTGAGACATATTCTTCTTCGCTTGTAAACTTATCAATAATCATGACTTTATTATATCATATTTTTTTCACATAATACACATCTCTTGCTTTTGCATAACTCCCGCCGAAGCTTCGGTTGCGGTAGAGCGGTTTTTATGCTCTCAAGAAAAAATAAAAATTTTATCCAAAAACAGGGGCGGGGGCTTCTATAACAATTTAAAAAGTGATATAATTACTGCATTATTTTTTTCAGAAGGAGTTTAAAATGAAAAAATTCATTACTATTGTCGCAGCTATTTTTGCTGTATCCGTTTTTGGATTTGTCTCTTGTTCAAAGTCAGAAGCAACATCTGCTAAAACAGAATCAAAGTCTGTCCAGGCAGAAACACCTTCAGATTCTTCATCTGGCAATGATCTTTCTTCAGCACTGGAGGGTCTTAGCGAACTCCAGAGTCTGGATCAGGACACCCTCAACAATGTTGTTTCCACCGCGCTTTCTACCGGACAGCTGACTCAGGAAGAACTGAATTCAATGATTCAGCTTGAAGATATGGCAGAGACTGTCAAGTACCTCAACTCTCTGGATGAAGCAACAGCACAGCAGGTTATCCAGCAGCTCATTGAAAGTGGCGAATTGACACAGGATCAGCTCAATCAGCTTGTAGAAGTTGAAGAGGCCATGGGTTTCTAATAGAACGCTGATTAAAAAGAGCCGGTTCATTTTTGATGAGCCGGCTTTTTTTTCTTAGAATCTCCCCACACCGTCCCCGCTTTCACATGCGAAGAATCCGGCGGCGTAACCGATTTTTTCCGTGTAGGCTTTCTGGACGTTTTCAATGAACGTGTCGATTGAATCCTTGTGGACCAGGGCGATTGCGCATCCACCGAATCCGGCTCCGGTCATTCTGGCTCCAAGGCATCCGTTCTGTTTCTGGGCTTCCTCCGCAAGCGTGTCCAGCTCAATTCCGGTCACTTCATAATCTTCTTTCAAAGATTTGTGCGAGGCGTTCAAAAGTTTTCCAAGCGCGGAAAGATTTTTTTCTTCAAGAACTTTCACGGCATCTTTTACACGCTGGTTTTCATATATGCAATGTCTTGCCCTTTTCAAAAGAATTTCGTCCTTGATTGCGTCCTTTGATTTTTCCCATTCATCCGGTGTGAGTTGACAGAGTGCAGTGATTTTGAGGCCTGAATCCTGTAGTATTTTCAAAGCCTCCTCGCACTGTCCACGTCGTTCATTGTATTTTGAATCAGCAAGCTTTCTCTGTTTGTTTGTGTTCATCACGACGAACCTGTAATCACCAAGCTCAAGTGGCGCGTACTGATATTCAAGCGTGTCGCAGTTTAGCATTACGGCAGTGTTCTTTTTTCCCATGGCGATTATAAACTGGTCCATGATTCCGCAGTTCACGTTCATAAAATTGTGTTCGCTCATCTGGCCAAGCTTCGCAATCTCAATCCGGTCGATTCCAAATCCGAATGTCTCGCTCACGGCATAGGCAAATCCACATTCAAGCGCAGATGAAGATGAAATGCCGCCGCCCGCTGGAACGTTGGATGCCATCAGGATTTCAAATCCGCATGGAAATGAAAATCCCTTTTCTTTAAGCTGGGAAAGAATGCCGTTCAGATAGTTCGCGTAGTCGTTTTCTTTTTTGTAGACAAAAGTTTCGTTCACGTCAAACTCGTAGGTTCCAGGAAAGCGGGCATCGTTGTAGATGATTTTTGTGTCTGACCTCTTTCTGATTGCGACGTAAAGATATCTGTTGATTGCGGCTGGAAAAACCATACCGCCGTTGTAGTCGATGTGCTCCCCGATTATGTTGATTCTGGCCGGGGAAGAAAAAACTGAAACGCTGTCTTCAGTTCCGCCGTAGATTTTTACAAAGTCCTTTGGAAGTTCCCTCGGATCGTAAGTCTGTGCCGTGAGTGAATTCATTTTATCTCCTGTTCTGCATGGTTGTTTAAGATTGGTTGCTTCTAAAATCCAAGTTTTTAGAGCATCCATTGTTATTCCCTAAAGTGATAATCTATTGTAGAATATTATTGAAGGTGTTTCTAGTATGCATCATCGTTCTATGTGAAATGCCTTCAAGCATAAAAGAGGATGCAACAAATGGAAAAGAAAGTTTACATAATCGGTCACAGAAATCCTGACACGGACGCGATTGTTGCGGCAACGGCATACGCCCGTCTTAAGCAGCTGCTCGGAAAAAAAGAATATGTAGCGGTGAGAGCCGGAAATCTTGCGCCGCAGACAGAATACATTTTCAAGCGTTTCAATGTGGAGCCGCCGGTCTATATTCCAGACCTGTTTCCGAAAACCCAGTATTACATGAACACCGACGTTCAGACAGTTGACCAGAATCTTTCGCTGTGGGAAGCAGTTGAAAAAATGAACCACGCCGACGGACTTCCTATTGTTGATTCAGAAAAAAAGTACAAGGGATTTTTGAACTACAGTTCATTCGCGCTCAAATCGATTAAGCTCCTTGATCCAAGACGCAACGGAATCTTTACCGCAAGCCTCCATTTAATAGAAAAAACCTTGAACGCAACGCCGATTGTCGAGTTCAATCCGGAAGAGACTTTTCCATGCTCAATCATGATTGGAGACGATGACCTTGAGACATTCAAAAATCTTCTGACCGAACATGCAAGCGAAAACATTGTCGTAATCACAGGCGACCGTGAGGATATCCAGAAAGCGTGCATCGAAGCCGGGGTGCGCGCTCTCATAATCACAAAGGACTACGCAATCAAAAAGGAACTCCACGAACTTGCAAAAGAAAAAAAAGTTTCCATTTTGATTGGCCACGACTCCACCATGGCGACAGCGACTTTGATTGAATACTCGTCACCGGTAAGCTCAATGTCCAATGAAGAAATCAAGCCGGTCCATCCTTGGGACACGGTTCAAAAAATCCGTCCGCTTTTGGCACAGAGTCCTAACAGATGTCTTCCGGTTGTTGATGAAAACGAAAAGGTCATAGGCCTCATCTCCGAATCAGATTTGCTCCACGACCCGAACATTGAGGTGATACTGGTTGACCACAACGAGCCGACCCAGGCAATCGAAGGACTTGAGCATTATGTGATTCAGGAAATCATCGACCACCACAGAATCAACACGCTAACAACGCGCTATCCGATTACGCTCATAAACAAGCCCGTCGGATCCACAAGCTCCATAATCTCGAACATGTACCGCGAAAACCGTGTGCCGATTCCAAAGGACATGGCGGCAATCCTTCTGTGCGGAATCCTGAGCGACACTCTGGTTTTGCAGTCCGCGACGACAACCGAGTATGACGTTCTGACCGCCGAATACCTGAGCAGCATTGCGGATTTGGACATACAGCAGCTTGGAAACGACATCATAAAAAGCGGGAGCCGCATCGGAAACAGGACTGCGGACGAAGTAATCCACCAGGACATGAAAGATTATGTTGAGGGCAAACTGAAATTCACCGTAAGTCAGATTGAGGTTGACTCCACCCGTGAAATCCTCAAGCGCAAAAAGGAATTCCTTGACGAACTTGAAGCCGCAAGAAAAGCAAACGGAAATCTTTTCAACGCGCTCCTTGTGACCGACATTACGCAGCTCAGTTCAATAATGTTCCTCGCAAGCGACCCGGCCTTTGAACAGGTAATCCAGCTTCCGGTGCAGGACGAACACATCTACTACATGAAAAACATAGTCTCCCGGAAAAAGCAGCTGATTCCGCTTCTCACCGAAATGCTTGAGAATGTGGAGCAATAGAAACGCACAGCAAACACAAGTTTTGGACATAAAATCAAAACATCAAATTGAGACAGGAGAAAACAATGGACGAACAGGGTGAAGAGTTTTTTGACGAAAACAAAATGCAGGCCCCAGAAAAAACTGAAAGCGAAAAGACGGGCGCGTCAGATTCGGATGACAAAATAGAATACGAAATCAAAGGCTCCACAATAATTCCACCGAAACCGGCACCAATTCCAACATACACTCGGATTGTCCAACAGAAACCGGGGACTTCAGGAACGTCGGTAGCCTCCATGGTTCTTGGCATTGTGGGTCTGATTTTTCTTTTCACATACATTCTTTCACCCGTGTCAGTGATTCTTGGAGTAATCGGTCTGGTTCTTGGAATAACGTCCAACAAAGCAAATCATTCGGGAATAGCTGTGGCTGGAATCGCGACATCGGCGGTTGCGCTTGGTCTTGGGATTTTGGAATTCGCTTCCTGCGCTGGATTTATGGCCCTGATGGTAAATGAAATCCCTAACAGTCCGGACTGGTTTGATGGTATGGACGAGTTTGACTTTGAACCTTTCCATCAATATATTGACAACATCGGCCAGCCAATGTACATCTAAAACGGTAAAAACAAGGGGTCCCAAATCGGAACCCCAATTTTAATCTAAAGTGTTTTCCTAAATGTATTTTTTAATCTCCACAGGCTGCACACATTCATTTTTGTATGCGACTATGTAGCTTCCGAACATTGCCGTAAGAACATCGAATCCGGCGGCGAACGCACATATTATCGGGGCGGCATCCTTGATTAAAAGATATCCGGCTTCAAAACTTGGTCCATAGGCTGCGCACATGATTGTTATCGCGACAAACGGTCCTCCAACAGGATGGTTCGGCAGTGCAAACGAAAGAAGAAGCGCGAATCCAGCAATCCACATAACGGTGCCAAACGAAAGGTTCAGAATAATGTACGAGCGTATAATCTGGATGAAGCATACCGTCGTTACAAGAGCTGCCCCACCGCGTCCAAAAATCGAGAACAGCGGATAAATTGAAGCATTGGCCCTTCTTCTGATTCCAAGGCTCTCTTTTCCATGCCTCATGCTCATGCCCAAAGTCAAATTGGTGTCGCCACTGAAAAATGCGACAAGGAACGGACAGATTGAGGCGTAGAGAATTTTCCATGGTCGCTTTTCCTTGCAGATTATGGAAGTTATTATAGGATAGAAAATCAGACCGACAAGAAGCAAATCCACGGTCAGAAGAATAATCATCGGCATAAAAATCTTCAGCTTTTGCAGAGTAACAAATTCGACGGTCCACTTGCAGACCAGCGCAATCATTCCGACGGAGAAAACTTCAGAAAGAAAACTCATCACCCTGTAGCAGATGTGGCTCATAGAATCAAAAAGATTCACCCCCGGCTTTCCGTACATCCTTTCTGTTGACGCAGCACCACCAAGCAGAGCCGCAATCACAAACACAGGAAGAAGATACGCCCCCTCCTGGAGAACCTCGAATCCCGAGTATGGGAAAAGTTTGGTCAAAAGCGACTTCAGGTCCAGTGTGGTGACCTCGCTGATTTTTTCTATTGAAATCGGGATGCGCGGAAGAAGTGCAATCAATGCGGAGACAATTCCAATAATAGTGAGGAAAACTGATGTCACAACTATGGTTCCAAAGGTCCATCCCATCACCTTGAGGGTCTTTTTTTCCTCGCGGAGCTTGTAGAATGCGGTGGCGACTGAAAAAAACAGCACCGGAATCAGCATGTAGCGTCCCAAGCGGATTGCGATGTTGGAGATAAAATCCAGAACCGCCTGTCCCTGGACACTGTTTACCGGCAAAATCAAGGCAGCCACAATACCGATTGTGACCCCGACGACATATTTCATCCAAAGTTTCATGCCCCGATTATAGCACAAGCACCCCATGAGGTCAAAGGACCTGTGAACAACAGAGCTTCGGCATGAAAACCATAGCATCTATGCGGAACGGATTCTGGTAGGTTAAAAATGTCGAGTCCAACAAAATATGTTTTAACAGGCTCCCAGCGTGTGTCCGTCCCGAAAAAAGGCTTCCGCGCTTCGCTTGTGCAGATTTTTTTCGTTCCGGCCCCCCGCTTCCGCCTGTTGAACCAAAACTGTTAGACTCGACATGTTCAACAAAAGATGCCGTTCCGCACATCTGTTTAAAATGATGCCGAATCCCTGAAAACTTTTGTTTGGAGGGGGACCGATTTGCATGAAAAAACAACACATTTCCATAAAAACATTGGTCTGCAAGAACGGCAACAACTTCCCCTTAAAAACAACAGGTCTTCGGCATGATAAAAACAATGGACTTATGCAACACAGGAGTGGGACGTAGGCAAGAATTAAGGAGGGACCCTTTAGGGAGGTTTACTTGATTCTTGCCGTCAACTGGGACCCGCTCATGTGTTGCAATTTATCTATAGTTTTCATGCCGAAGCCCTGACTGTGAACAAGATTCCATTAGACACCCACAGCACTTTTGGGTATAATGGATGGCGGTATAGAAAACATTTTAAGGGAACGGTTTTTATGGAAAACATGAAATGGATTGTTCTGGGCATAGCGGTTTTGATGTATGCCCTTGTCATAGTCATGCAGGACAAAAAAGTCCTGTTCACTACAGTCGCGGCGGTGGCGATAATCGTTCTGGCGGCGATTTTCCCGGGGAGCATATTCAAGCTGCCACAGGATTTGGTTGTGGCGGAGAACATGACTCAGAACCGGCTATTTGTTCTGGAACACTGTCTTCTTGACGGGGTTGTCAACTGGAACATCCTGATGATTTATCTCGGAAGCATGATTATAGCGGCTCTCTTCATCTACTCGAAAGCCCCGGCGCGGATAGCGGATTCAATCATCGAAAAAAGTCCAAGAACCGGTCTGGCGATGGTCGCAATTCTCGCTATGACGGGCATAATCTCAATCTTTGTCGAAAATGTCGCAACAGTTCTGGTCATGGCACCTATCGCCCTCGCCCTGTGCAAAAAACTGAACAAAAATCCAACAATGTTCATGGTGGGTCTAGCCGTTATGAGCAACCTTGAGGGAACCGCAACCCTCGTGGGAGATCCGCCGTCAATGATTTTCGCAAGCTATGCGGGTTACACGTTCAACGACTTCTTTGTTCACAACGGAAGGCTCTCGGTTTTCTTCGTGGTCCAGACCGGTCTCATCGTCGGATGCATTCTCTTCTATATTATATTCGCGCGGATGGGAAAAAACAAAATTGAGGTCGCAAAGGAAAAGGTCATCTCATGGCTTCCGTTCGTGCTCCTTCTTCTGATGATTGTTGGTCTTGCGGTCATGTCGTTCATCAAAATCCGTTTCGCCTTCGCAAATGGATGCTACGTCCTGGGGCTTGGTCTTATCGGGCTGGTCTGGTACATAATCAAGGAACGCTCATTCAAATCAGGAAAAAAACTTGTCAAGGATTTGGACTGGGAGACCATCTTCTTTTTGATTGGAATTTTCATTGTCATTGCGGCAATCGAATCCGTGGGACTTCTGAATGATTTGGCAAACGTTCTCGCCGGCTGGACAAAAGGCTCCAAATTTATCGGATTCATCCTCATACTTGTCGTGTCCATTTTGATTAGCGGATTTGTTGACAACGTTCCATACATAATCGCAATGCTCCCGGTCGCGGACACAATGGCAAAATCAATAGGCGTGAACGGAGAGCTTTACATGTTCGCACTCCTGATTGGAAGCTGTCTCGGCGGAAACCTGACTCCATTCGGTGCAAGCGCAAACGTGGTCGCAATGGGAATAGTCAAAAAGGAAGGCTACCCGATGAACTTTGGAAAGTGGCTGAAGATTGGAGTTCCATTTACACTGCTCACAACAGCATCCGCGGCAGCCGTGCTTTGGCTGATATGGCACTGATTTTTTAGGAGACCGATATGGAGAATGATGAAAATTCAAAAGAGCTGGAGCCGTACAAAGATTCCGCACAGGAGAGACGGCCAATCGAAACTCCGACCGACAACACAATGACAGTCGCGGTTGTTTCCTTGATTTTTGGAATCCTTTCGTGCGCTGGAAATGCAGCCTGGGGATGGGGTTCCATGGTCTGTCTGCTTCTGGGAACGGTCGGAATCCTGATGGCAATCAGCGCGAACAAAAAAAGAACAACAACCCCCGGAATCCTTGGCGTAATTTTTTCGTTGATTGGGCTTCTGATTTCCGGTCTTGGAACCGCCTGCATGATTTGCGCAACAACAGGTGTCGGGGCGATAGTCTCATGCGCAGCCTGTGGAATCATAAACTGCGTTCGCTAGAAAAACGATGCATCCGTTCATAAACATTTGGGGCAGAACATTGCCAAGCTACTCACTCTGCATTTTCGCGGGGATTCTGCTTGCGTGTCCTGTCCTTATTTTTTTGTCCAAAAACTTCCGCGTAAAAATTCAGGACGCAATCTACTCGTTCATCTACGCATTTCTTGGGCTGGTCGTCGGCGCAAAAATCCTTTTTCTGATTCTGAATGTCAAATCGATTCCGCAAATAGTCAGCGAAAATGGATTTCTGGCACTTTTTTCCGGCGGATTTGTCGTTTACGGCGGCCTTGCAGGAGCTTTTTTGGGAACATACATTTACTGCCGCCAGTTCCATCTTCTACGCCCGCCAATTTTTTCCCTGCTGATTACAGCGACCCCATTGATTCAGTCCTGCGGCAGACTTGGATGTCTCTTTGCCGGATGCTGCTACGGCTTCCCCTGCGACGGAAGATTTTCTGTACTGATTGAAGGAACCCGAAGATTCCCGGTGCAGATTCTATGTTCCACGCTCGACCTGATTCTGTTCCTGTTTTTACTTTTCCGCGGAATCTTTTCCAGACAAAAGCATCTCCAGCTTCCGCTCTACATGATTCTATACTCCACCGGCAGATTCATAATCGAATTTTTCCGGGATGATTCGGCACGCGGATTTTTCGGTCCCCTCTCGACCTCCCAATGGATAAGCATAGTGTTTTTTGCTCTGGGAATACTGCTGATGATAAAAATACCAAACAGAGAGATTGAGTAAATTGTTGCCTGCCATGGTTGCGTCCTTTTCAAAAACTTGACATTCAGTCTTTTTATGGTAAGATAAAAATATGAACAAGCGTTTGGGCTTATAATTTATGGGAGGAAAACATGAAGAAATTATTATTTGCTGTGATTTTGGCAATTGCTTCATCGACCTGTATTTTTGCAGGCGGTGCTCCAGAAGATATTGTAAAGGTCGTAGAAAACTTTTGCAAGCACGGGCTTTATATAAAGGCAATTTATAAGAACGGAGATGTAAAAATTCATACGGCAAATCAAAACGGACATGGAAATGGCTGGTTTGATATAGACAGCAAAAAGATAACCTTAAAACCAACGGCAGGATTTACTTCGCTGATAAAGGATGACGAATTCCGTTATGACAAGTGGGATATAAAATCTGACGAAGACGGAAATATCATACTCACTGAAAAATAAGTTCTTTTCATTTGAAGCAAGACATTATTACCCCTGTATGGAAAATTCTATTTCAAAACAGGGGTAATTGAAATATGGCACTTGCAATATCATGCGTACAGAATAAAATCCCTATAAAAACTTAAAAAATTTCCCCAAAAATTCTTATTTTGACAAAATTTCGATTTTTGTCATATTGACCAAAAAATATCTTATTGCTACAATTTTCAATGTGGACGCAAAAAGAACAGCGATCCAAATCTTATTCCAGAGGTATCAGATGACAAAAGAGTACAATCTTGAAAAACAGCATGCCAAGGGGAAGCTTCATGCTATTGAAAGAATCAATGCGCTGTGCGACAAGGACTCATTCTTTGAGATCTATTCAGCCGCTCGCCACAACTGCACAAGTTTCGGCATGGACAAAAAGGATATTCCCTATGATGGTGTCATTACCGGCTTTGGAAAAATCAATGGAAAAAAAGTTGCCGTATATGCGCAGGATTTTACAGTCCAGGGCGGAAGTCTTGGCAAAGTCCATGGTGAAAAAATTGCCGAGCTGACAAAAAAAGCAATAGAGGCCAAATGCCCGATTATCGGAATCAATGACTCGGGTGGAGCGCGCATCCAGGAAGGTGTCGATGCACTTTGCGGATACGGAAACATATTCTACGAAAACGTGCAGGCATCCGGCGTGATTCCGCAGATTTCAATCGTTGCAGGACCATGCGCCGGTGGAGCAGTCTATTCTCCAGGACTCACCGATTTTATTTTCACAATCGACAAGATTTCCGAAATGTTTATAACAGGTCCGAAAGTCGTAAAGCAGGTCATGTTCATGGATATCACCAGCGAAGATTTGGGTGGCGCCGCAATCCACTCACAGAAATCAGGTGTGGCCCACTACCGCTGCGAAAATGAGAACGACTGCTATGAAAAGGTCCGCAAACTTTTGGACTATATCCCCCACTACTACGGCGAACCTGTAACTGTTGATTCCAAATACAAGTTCGACGCAAGAAAAAAGGCAAAGGAAATTCAGGAAGTCATCCCGGAAGAAAGCAAAAAGCCCTACGACATCCGCAGCGTAATCAACTGCGTTGTCGATGACGACTCCTTCTTTGAAGTCATGGCAGAGTTTTCCGCAAATGCCGTTGTTGGTTTCGCAAAGATTGAGGGAAAGACCGTCGGCATTGTTTCAAACAACCCGGGCTATTTCGGTGGACTTTTGAACTGCGACGCATCCGACAAGATTGCACGTTTTGTCCGCTACTGCGACTGCTTCAACATTCCACTTGTCACTTTCGTTGACGTTCCAGGCTATCTCCCTGGTCCAGAGGAAGAGCAGAAAGGAATCATCCGCCACGGAGCAAAGGTTCTCTACGCATATTCCGAAGCAACGGTTCCGAAGATTACGGTAATCACACGCAAGGCATACGGTGGAGCCTACATCGCAATGTGCTCAAAGCATCTGGGAGCTGATTTTGTATACGCATGGCCGAAAACCGAAATCGCCGTCATGGGTGCCGAAGGCGCTCTTGGAATCCTTTATGCAAAGGAAATGAAGGATCCAGCCCAGGCCGCTTTGGTCGCACAAAAATCACAGGAATACAAGGACACCGTTATGACTCCTGATGTCGCAGCAAAGAGAGACTACATCAGCGAAATCATCAATCCGGAGGATACCCGCGAACGTGTGGCACGCTCACTCGAATTCCTTGAAGGAAAATCCCAGAACGACATTCCTCGCAGAAAACATGGAAACATTCCGCTGTAATTTTCTGTAAGCGAGACATAAAAAAGACCCTGACTTAAAACAAGCCGGGGCCTTTTTTTTATTGAAGGCGACAATCCAGAAGGCTATTGTTCAAACGCATAACGGTAGCCGAGGAACTTGTCCTCACCCGTCGCAAGATTACGCTCATAAAATTTGCGGACAACCAGATTAGCCGGATAATCTTTCAAATCATCAGGAACCGGAGTGTTCGCAACAAAGTCCGCAATTTCCTTGTCCAGATTCTCTCCACGCATAGAATACGGATTATGTTCCGTCCAAACAATTTTTCCATCGGAATACTCAATGTCCATATAATAGGATCCGTCAAAAATTTTTTCCTCCGTTACCGCATCATAAACACGCATTCCGCTCGAAGAATAAAGACCGAAAACATATTTCAAATCCGGACTGGGGCTTGCCTTAATTCCCTCATAGGCATCCATCTGTCCTACAGGGAAAAAGCGCGTAATGGATTTATCAGACGGATGAAAAATAAAAATTCCAACTGGATCAGCATAATTAAATCCTTCATCGCAACTTTCCCATGAGAACCAATAAAAGTCACCTACCGGCTTAACTGAAACATCATGCTTTGCAACTTTGTTTGACCTGCCCTTTATGGCAACAGTGATTTTTCCATTCTCGTTTATTGATTCAGACACAAAAGAAATTGCATTCGGCGAAAGATTTTTTCCTGCATCAATTTTTGAAGAGAAAATCCAATACGGCCAATCCAATGACACGTCACGCACAAATACCCGTACCCAGTATCCCTTTTTGCCATCGAGAACATCCTCCTTCTGGTCAAGCCCTGCAACATAAAAGACATCGCCTTTGTTCAGCATCCGGTCCTCCAAGTATTTGGAATCCACCTTTGGCTCGAAACGTAAAGGAACATTGTCCTCTAGAACCGTCACCTTCAGGAACGTCTGTCCATCCGCTCCCGCAACTTTCTCTCCCTTTTTTGAACATCCAGTAAACAGTAATGGAATCAAAACCAACGTAAATAATATTTTTTTCATTCTATACTTCTCCTTCATGATAAAGTCTATTCCTGTACCGCATACATGTAGCCAAAAGGTTTTTCCTCGCCCGTCACAAGGTCATGCTCATACAATTCAAGAACAATCTTTGTAAGTGGACTGTCTTTTATATCCTCAGGCATCGGGGTATTTGTGACAAAATCAGAAACTCTCACATCCTCCGGCGAATACACTCTGGTTACGCAAACAATTTTTCCGTCGGAGTAATACGCATCAGGATAATCCATGGTTCCGTAATAGCTTCCTCCAAAAAGCCTCTCACCGGTTACTGCCTCGTAAACAACAATCCCCCTTAGTCCTGTGGACGTACCGCCGTCTGCAAAAACATATTTCAAATCATGGCTGGGCTTTGTCCACATACTTGGCTGCTCGGCTTCTATCGAAGAAAATCGCGCTATGGATTTATCCGTCGGATAAAAAATGAAAGTTCCAACCTGATCTGAATAATTAAATCCATCATCCCACGGTCCCCAAGTGAATGAATAAAAATCGCCAACGCGCTGGACTTGAACTTCATGTTTTGAAACTTTGTTCAATTTGTCTTTCATCGTGACAGTGATTTTTCCATTTTCATTTATTGATTCCGACTCAAAGGAAATAGTATTGGGCGAAAGATTTTTCCCCGATTCGATTTTTGTCGAGAAAACCCAATAAGGGGAAACCAAGTGTTCAAATTCTGTAAATACCTGTACCCAGTACCCCTTTTTGCCATCTACGACGGATTCCTTCTGGTCAAGTCCCGCAACATAAACGACATCACCCTTGTTCAGTTTTTTGTCGCAAAGCGTGGACTCCTCCCTAGGATGGTAACGCAAATCAACATTGTCCTCCAGAACCGTCACCTTCAGGAACGTCTGTCCATCCGCTCCCGCAACTTTCTCTCCCTTTTTTGAACATCCAGTAAACAGTAATGGAATCAAAACCAACGTAAATAATATTTTTTTCATTCTATACTTCTCCTTCATAGTAAACTCTATTCCTCAAACGCATAGCGGTAGCCAATAAATTTGTCCTCGCCTGTCACAAGATTATGCTCGTAGAACTTTCGGACAACCAGATTGGCTGGGTAATTTTTCAAATCATCTGGAACCGGAGTGTTTGCAACAAAATCCGCAATTTCCGCATCCAGATTCTTCCCATACACATAATGCACTTCTGGTTCAGTCCAAACAATCTTTCCGTCGGAATACTCCACCTCCATATAATAGTTGGCACCAAAAATACATTTCTCTGTCTCGGCGTCATAAACTTCGACAAGCCTTCCACATGTCGCAGTACCAGAATCAGATAAAATATATTTCATATCAGGACTTGGCTCTGACCATCCTGTTACACAATACACATCTCCCACAGAAGAAAAACGTGCTATGGACTTATCCGACGGATAAAAAATGAAAGTTCCAATCGGGTCAGAATAATTAAATCCATCATCCCACGGCCCCCAAGTGAATGAATAAAAATCGGCCACGGGTCGCACATATACATCATGCTTTGAGACTTTGTTTCCTTTGCCTTTTATGGCAATGCTGATTTTTCCATTTTCACTTATTGATTCCGACTCAAAGGAAATAGTATTGGGCAAAAGATTTTTCCCCGCTTCGATTTTTGTCGAAAAAACCCAGTATGGATAAATCAAGTATTCCTTTTCCGTAAATACCTGTACCCAGTACCCCTTTTTGCCATCCAAAGCGGACACATTCTGGTCAAGTCCAGCAACATAAACGACATCCCCCTTGTTCAGTTTTTCGTCGCTACATGCAGACTCCTCCCTGGGGTGATAACGCAACGGGACACCATCCTCTAGAACCGTAACCTTTAGAAACGTCTCACCATTTTTATCAGAAACTTCTTCTCCTTTTTTTGTGCATCCAATAAACAATAATGGAACCAAAAAAAACACCAACAGAACTTTTTTCATTTTACACTTCCCCTATAGATTTTATTTTTTTTGCAAACATCAACCGGTCTTCAATCAAATTGCTTTCCAGTAAATGATATGCAAATCTCCGCATCAATATTACCAATAATTTCAGTTTAATTCAACAAATTAAAAAAACAGGTTAAGGAACCTCAAAAACAAAAGTATTTGAGGTCCCCATTAAATGTAATTTTAGGCAAATATCAGCTTTACTAAGGCTTGCAAAATGCCAAAATTCTTTTTTTTATTTATTCTTTTTTAATTCATTTTTTGCCTTACCTCCGCTAGATGGGACAACAGGTTCTTTCTCATTATTTTGGAAAGCCCTAACACCTTTAAGCTGCTCAATCGGTGCGTAGGTAAAACCGTCCCTGTCAATCCACCCTCTTCTTTTTTCTTCACAGTCCCATGCAGCATGCGTTCCAATAATTTTGACATACTCTCCATCATCAAGCATAATAGTTCCACTATCGGTTGTTACCCAATGATCACACGTATATCCATTTGACTTTGATGTCACGCTAAACTTTACCGCAAGACAGTAATCTGTAGATGAATCATTAAATTCATTTATTCTATCAGCAATTCCCCTATAATCAAACTCACTAATATACTCGATGCATTTTAAGTTGTAATTATCACAGACAGATGGGGTCATAATAAGTGCTGTTCCCGAGGAAAAATTTGTTTTATCATCATTTATTGTAATTGGGGTAAATTTTTCAGCACCTGTCTTATGCTTCACAGTATTGACAACACCTGCCAAAACAGTGACATAGCATCCTTGCTGATTAAGTTTGATTGATTTTGAATCTCCCAGCAGCACAGTGTCCTTATATTCATTCATCAAATTAACCATGTCCGCAGGGATATTTTTAAGTCCCAACGCATCAGCGTAGTTCACAGGGTCTCCCTTGCAATAGCTATACCAGTTTTCACCATCCTGAATTGGATCCTCAGTGACAAATATTCCAAGGCTTGGGGAATAGGATCGGAATCCATAGTTATAGGTTCCATCCCTCGAATCAAACTGTTTTCCATTGAAACCAATGTCCGCGCCAAACGAAGCTGCCGTCTCGCATGAAACAAAGTTTCCCGAAAGATTTTTGTCCATCGAAAAATGCGGCTGACCATTCAATCCATAGTTCATGCCAAACACAAAATCGCCGCTTTCGCCCAAAGCCACACGCACAGTTCCACGACCGTCAGTGCAGAAACTAAAGACATCCTCATTCACAAGCCGCTCGCCATACGAATATCTCTCGTTGAACTGAGCCACAGGACCACCGT
>DGGQ01000189.1 GCA_002392275.1 Treponema sp. UBA3870 | reverse complement strand
GCCATCGGCCAGTTGTCGGGGATTGCGTTCACAACATTTGTAAGACCCGCGTGGATTGCAGCCTGCGACGGCCAGACATGTGTCGCAATATATGGAACATCCTTTGGCAAATCGTTGAACAGAGGAACCATCAGCTCAGCATTTTTTTGGTCGCCATAGTTGTAGGTAATTTTTCTGAATCCCTCGTAGTTTAGAGGCTCCCAGACCAGTTTGTTGAAGAGCCTCGACTTCTGCGAAATGCGTGATGCCTTTGAGTAAAGCTCATTCTGCGACGATATGATTTTTGTGCAGAGCGTTTCGGGGAATGAGTTCAAGTCCAGCCACAAAGGAGTGAACCCCATTTTTCTTGCGGCGGATGCCATTGCCATGGAGATTCTGTAGTGACCGAAGCCCATCCTGATGTTTCCAATCACAAGCGGTTTTGGCGGCAGGGTCTCAAGGGGACTGTCGGAGAGTGTCAAAACCTTTACACCCATCGCCGGCGTGAGAACGGGATTGTCAACGGCCGCCAGATGGTATGTTTTATTTGAGTCGTCCCCGTACTTTCTGATGTATTTTTTCTGAGTCCTTGATGCCTTTCGGATTATCCCCGACGGAATCTCGTTTCCAAAAATCTTGTTGTCCTTGACCATTTATTTTCTCCTCAAAATCAAAATGAAATCCAAATCGGATTCAAAAAATCTCACTCATCTCCACCGGCTTCCGCAATTTTGAAAACGGAAATCGTGTGCTTCTGCGAAGTGTACAGGTCCCCGGCCACCACACAGTTGTCAACCACCGGGACAAGTTCCACAAGATCCGCGTCATGGTGCGAGCCGCTTATGTAGTTCACCTGGTTGACAAGCTCCTTCTTCCTGAGCGTCTGCGGTTTTTCCGACAGATTGATTATGCCGCAGAAATTGCCGCTGCGTGAAAAAATCTTGTAGACATCCGGGCTTAGGTTCAGAAGACCAAAGTCCTCGCCCTCGATCTGTGAGTAAAGATTTGTGACATGCTCCGTGAAATCCGCGTCGTCAGCTGAAAAATCCGAAGTGTCATCGGAATCCATTATCTGGCTTGCGAACATTTTGTTGACCATCGCAATCAGCTCTTTCTCGCCGTCGTCCAGCTTGATGTTCGTGTAGCGAAGGAAAATCACATCCGGGTCGTTGATAAAAATCTTCTGGTCCCAGAACGCATGTCCAAGTGTGCTCTGAAGGTTCGGTTTTGCTCCAGTGCGGGCCGTGTAGTTGATTCTGCGCAGCCAGTCTATGTCCCAACATTCCTTTGTGTCTGGTCCAATCCTTGAAAGCGGGAAGTACATGAACGAACTTTCAAACGGAAGCCCGCAGCCAAGATACGCAACCCTTTCGCCCGATGAATTGATTACGCGCCTTGTAAGTTTCTTAACCGCCCTGTCGTACCAGATATAAGCGGAACCACCGTTCGCAAATTTTCCGTCAATCATTCCGGCAAAAAGAAAGTCCAGCTTCAGATAGCGGAAGCCCCAGACGTTGATGGCCTTTTCCATAATACTGTCCAGATGCTCAAGAACATCGTCGCGGCTCAAATCAAGACAGAAATATGAATACGGATAGCTTGGCTGCTCCGAACCAAATTTCGCGCCCCAAAGCGGATTCATTCCAGCGTGGACTGGTTTTCCGTTTTCGGCACGTAGAATCCAGTCGGGATGTTTTTTTGCTGTCTCGCTTCTCAAATCAACAATCAGCGGCGCAATCCAGAGTCCGGGTATGTATCCCGCATCCGAGATTGATGTGGCGAGTGCGGTCATTCCATCGGGGAACCTCTCCAGATTGGCATCCCAGTCGCCAAGAGATTTTTCCCATCCGTCGTCAACCTGAAAAACTACCGGCAGATTTTTCTGACTGTACATCGAGTTAATTACGTTTCCGTTTCCACCAAGAGATTTCAAATCAGCCGCGATTAGTTTCTGGTTGATGTCGGCATAGTGGTTGTACCATGATTCCCATCCGGCGCATTTCACAACACCGTCGTGTCCACCAAGGAACTCAAGACAAGCATGCCTCTCGCTCCTTCCCTCGGCAAAAATGAATCCAACACCGTCGCGCAGGGCAAAAAATGTTTTGGCCGAAAATACAACCAGGCGGCCCATAATCTCCATCTTGCTCCAGCGTTTTCCGTCCGAGTAGATTCCGACAGACACGGTTCTTTTTTTTCTGTCAACATAGAACTGGACCGGAGGAAGCGGATTTCCATCGTCATTTCCAAAAGCCGCTGTCGATGCAAGGACCAGATACGTGTTCTCCCACCGCAGGTAGATTAAAAACTGTCCTTTAAGGATTGACGGAGACTTTGGATTTTTTCCGCCAACATCCGAAGGCCACTTTCCGGGAAATGTTGTATATTTTTTCCACTGGGGAATCAATGGAAAATAGTTTTTCTGTTTCTGTCCGGGACCAAGCTCGCCACCGAATCCCCATGACTGCCATCCGCCACCGTAGAATGAAAAATCTTTTCCCCTGTATCGCTCGAAATGCCTGGAGCTGACCGCACATTTTTCAAGCAGGCTGTCAATGCCAAACTGCGCGATGATTTTGTTTTCCGTGTCCCCAGGTGAAAGTCCGTCACCCGCAACAGGTCCGACATATCTGCATGAACATTCATAAAAAGTTCCGCATCCTTCAATCCTTTCGGGGATGGTCCTTATGCTGACCTCGGAATCCTTGTACCTCATTGGTAGCCTCCAGAAAACAAATCTATTACTATGATAGTATCACTATCAACTAGATATTTTGATTATCACCCAATATTAAAAAATTGTCAACAGGATTTGAAAAAAAATGCTGAGTCACTGAAAACTTTTGTTTGGGGAGGCCCGATTTGCATGAGAAAACAACACATTTCCATAAGGAACATTGGTCTGCATGAACAACACCCATTCCCCTAAAAACAACAGGACTTCGGCATGATAAAAACAATGGACTTATGCAACACAGGAGGGGGACGCGTCAACTGGGACCCGCTCATGTGTTGCATTTATATATGGTTTTCATGCCGAAGTCCTGAGTGCCTGGTGATTGACAACATTTTTTCTCTCCAATAGACTGTTTTCCATGTTTCCACCCTTTCCAGAAAAAGACGCGCTTGAATGTTGCGGCAGGATGCTAGATGAAATCCACGAGGGAAGCCTCACTATAGAACACGAAGGACAAATCAGCATGGAGCGGACAAATCCCGCGGTGATGATTGGCGCGCTGGTCTGTATTGATGCCGACGGAAAAAAAATCACAATAAGAACGGTCTCCGGGAACAGCAGATTTTTAAAACCAACAAAAAATGTCGACGGAATATTTTACGCCCCGGCGATTGTCAGCTCCGAGCAAATACGGATGGTCCTTTCCGAAAACGACGATGAAATCCATGACCTGACAAAAAAAATATGCGCGCTGGAAAAAGATGGAGGGGCGGACTCAAAAATGCGGTGCGCGGAGCTTTCAAAAAAGCGAACCCGGCTTACAACAGAATCGCTAAAAAAATTCCATGCACTGTATTATTTCCACACGCTCACAGGGAAAAAAATTTCGCTCAGGGAAATATGCGACCGAAAAAAAATTGGTCTTCCGCCCACCGGTGTTGGTGAGTGCTGCGCGCCAAAACTTTTGGACTTTGCGGCGAAAAACGGTCTCGTTCCAATCAGCATGGCGGAAACAGTCTACGACCCTCAAAAAATGGAAGCGCAAAAAAATCTGGAGAGCGTTCCACCATGCGACCCACGCTGCTCGATAATTTTACCGGACATGCTCGGACTTGAAATCCTGTACCGTGACGGGTCCATTGTCGTAATCAACAAGGAGAGCGGACTTCTTTCAATCCCCGGAAAAATAGAAAAGGACTCCGCAAGCACAAGGCTAAAAAAACTTTTTCCCGACTGCATCGAACAGCCTTGCGTCCACCGCCTTGACATGGAGACCAGCGGGGTTCTGGTCATGGCGTTGACAAAGGACGCGCACAGAAATCTGAGCATGCAGTTCCAGAACGGTGAGACATCCAAGGAATACGAGGCACTGGTTGACGGTGTTCTGCCTAAAGTTGGAATCAAGGACGAGGGCGAGATGGAACTTTTTTTCCGTGTTGATTTGGACAACCGGCCCCACCAGATTTGGGATGAGGTATATGGAAAAAAAGCGGTGACACGATGGAGGACAATGGATGTTGAATCCTACACAGCCCCCGACGGTGGACGCAGATTTGTAACGAGGGTCAAATTTTTTCCGCAGACGGGACGCACACATCAGCTTAGACTTGCGGCAGCGGACTCTCATGGGTTTTCAGTTCCGATAATCGGTGACACGCTTTACGGAAAATGTATGCCGGGCGAAAGGCTTATGCTCCACGCGACCAAGCTGACATTCACACATCCAGACACAAAGCAGAGAATGACATTCACTTCCCCCGCCCCATTTTGATTTCCACATTTTGATTTCCACATTTTGATTTCCACAATTGAAAAAAAAGCACATATTTTTTATAATGCCAACATGAGAATGTGCCGGGGATTTTCTATTCTATTTTTTTTGATTTTTTTTGGCTCCACCGCTTTTGCAAAATCTTTTTTTTCTCTTTCCAAAATTGATTCCGATGAAATGCAGGAAATTGACAGGGCGATAACCCAATATCTTTTTTCGCTTCCACCCGAGCAGCGCATCTCACAGATTTTTTTAGTGAACATTGGAGGAAGCACCGTCTACCATCCAGGCGAGGATTCCAGACTTATTGACACATTCACAGGCTCCGAAAAAGTTCCCCTTGTTCCCGGCGGCGCAATTCTTTTTGGTTACAACATAGCGGACACATCCGAAAAGGTCATGGATTTTATGTCGTCCGTCGCGGACTGGTGCGAAAAAAACAATATCGCCCGGCCTTACATTGCCGTGGACCAGGAAGGTGGATATGTCGCTCGTCTGAGGAACATAACAAGCACACTGCCTTCCTGCGAAAAGGTCGCACAGAAACTAAGCCCGTCCGAGGCATACACTCTTTATTCCTACCAGGCAAAACAGATGCGCTCGCTTGGATTCGACATGAACCTTGCCCCGGTCGCCGAAAGCATGAACGAAACGAACAGGGATTTTCTTGACACACGCTCGTTCGGAAATATCGTCCAGTCGATTGCATACAGTGTAGCGGCTGTGCATGCATACCAGTCAAACGGAGTCGGGACGGTCCTAAAACATTTTCCCGGAAACACGAACACCGATCCACACACAGGACTCCCGGAAATCTCCATGACGGAAGAGCAAATTGATAAGGAAATAATGGGGCCATTTCTTTTTATGCTTGGCTCATCCCCTTCCGCAGTGCTAATGTCACATGCGCGCACAAAAGCATTGGACCCGAAAAATCCAGCGAGCCTTAGCCGTGAATGGGTAACAGGAAAACTCAGGGGAGAACTTTCATACGGTGGACTGATTCTTAGCGACGACATTTTCATGGGAGCGCTTTCAAAAAATGGATTTCCAGCAGACATTGCCGCTGTAAGTGCGATTGAAGCCGGGGTTCACGTTATAATGCTGAGCGACAAAAACTTTAGTTCAGTAGCCCTCACACTTTTGAAACGAGCCGAGTCAGATTCAGATTTTGCAGACAAACTTGTTCAGGCAGAAAAAAAAGTCCTTGAGTTCAAAATTGAGGGCGGCATACTGAATCTTGGAAAAAAATCGGACGGAACATTTTTGGTGGTCCCCGCAAGCAATATCGAGCAGCATGGAACAAGGGAAGAGAGACTCGAAATCTTCTACAAAAACAAAGTCGAAGGACAGGATTTTTACAAAAAACACTTTTAACAGGATGACGAAAAATGAAGCGCAACACAAATCAGGAAAAACAAAAATACCGTGGAGCCTGCGGATTCGACCTTTACTATGGGGAGCTTTTTTCAAAAAGATGGGAAGGACTAAAAAAATCATTGCTCACGGAAACACGGCACGCCTCCCTAACTTTTCCAGGATGCGAGACATATTTCATGGACCCGGCAAGCATCTGTGCGGCTCTATGTCTTCCGCTTGATGAATCCGAAAATGTCCTTGACCTTTGTGCGGCTCCAGGCGGAAAAACTTTGGTCGTATCTGCGAACCTTGCCCCGGAATCAGAATTAAAATCAAACGAGCGTTCCGCGGAAAGAAAAAAACGTCTCGCAAAAGTTGTGTCGGAATCTCTTCCGGAGGACATATCAAAAAGAATAAAAGTGACCTGCTCCGATGGCGCAACACTATGCCAAAGGGACGACACCCGTTATGGAAGCATACTCCTTGACGCTCCATGCTCCAGCGAAAGGCATGTTCTAAATGATGAAAAGTATCTTTCACAATGGTCGCCAGCAAGATTAAAGTCGCTCGCAATGGAACAGTGGGCCTTGGTATCATCGGCATGGAGACTTTTGAATGAAGGTGGATTCCTCCTCTACGCCACATGCGCGCTTTCGCCAAAAGAGAACGACGAAATAATCTCAAGGCTCGCAAAAAAATTTTCGAATGCGGAAATCCAGTCCAAGGATTTTATGGAAAACGTTTTCAAAAAAAATCTGGCCGGAATGGAATCAAAAAAAATTGCGGCATCAGTTCAAGCGCGCGAAGAAAAAGAAAGCCCCACCATCGAAAAAATTTTCCAGACGGCGGAGCCTACAGAGCATGGTCTCCAGATACTGCCGGACTCATCGAACGGATATGGACCGCTGTTTTTTTCGCTCGTGAAAAAATGTGTCCAAAATCCTGATTTCTAGAATCCGAATCCCTTCAGCAAACCTCCAAGCGGATTTGAACTCTTGTTGTCCTTTTCGGATTCCCCGTCCTCGTCTTCGGATTTTTTTCCACCCAAAAGTCCACCAAGTCCGCTTCCGATTGTGTTTGTTATTGCATCGGTGACGGTCTTTTTCACTTCCTCGGTTTTTTCTGTTATAACCGCGGTCGCCTGTTCCTTTGCCTCGTTGACCTTTTCATTGACCACCGAAGTAACTTCCTCCTTCACCGTCTGGATTTTTCCGTTAATCATGTTCTCGATGTCGGTCTTTTTCGCGAGCAAAGTTTTCTGGATGTCCGCAAGTTTTATGTTCTGCACATCAATCTCGCCCTCCAGACCAAGGAACTCCTTGACCTTCACAAGCACTTCGTTTTCGGAACTGTTGAGAAGCTCGTTCAGTTTTTTGACCGCCAGAGCCTTGGCATCTTTTCCAAGCTGCATGACAATGCTCTTCAACGAGTTCGTGAACTGCTCGGCAAAATTTCCGGTCAGGCCAAAATAAAATCCAGAGTCTTTTGTGTAGCCCATGTTGAATCCAAACGCAAGACGGTTGACCGCGTTGAGGCCGACAAGATAATACCTTGTGACAATCTCATTTTCAAATCCGTCGCTGGTCATCTGGACATTGTTCACATCGATGGAGCCTGAAGCCGCAAATCCATTTGGACCACCCGAACCGCTCATAGAAAGAACAGCATTTCCCTTGATTGAAGGAACACCACACTTTGTCGCTATCCCCGTTCCATCAATATTGACACTGAACCCTTCCCCGGTATAGCTTGCGGAAATCATTGGGGCGGTGCTTGTCTTCCTTGCGTCGTATGTGACTTTTCCTGTATGCCTTATTCCCTTGATGTCAAGAACAAGAGTTCCAGTTGTCGGAATGTTTCTCACGTTCTGGTCGTTTGTAATCTCCCTCACATTGCAAGAAAAACCTGTCCCCGAAATCAGCACGTTCTTTATGAGCATACTTGGATATGCAGGCGTAAAATAAAAATCCGTTCCCTTTGCGCGCTTGGATTCCTTTTTCTTTTCTTCCTTTGGCTTGTCGGATTTCATTGACTGGGCCATCGAAAGTGCATCCATGACATAGGGATACCATTCACCGAGCATGTTGTAGGCGATGGTGTTGAGCGCACTGTTCATAAGTCCCTGGAGATTTGCGAGGGTTCCGGTGATTGTGGTCAGCCTTTCGACAATATAGTCGTAGTCGCTTTTGACAACGTTCTTCACATTTGTGGCCATGTCCGTCACCGCAACGGCATCGTTCTTTATATCAATCACACCCTGCTGGACTGTTTTTGCAAGTAACTGCCCCGTCTCGATTGCCTTTTTGATTTTTTCAAGCGCGTCCGTAAGTTTCGCAATGTCGTCAGGATTTCTGATGTTGAATGACGCAAGATTTATGGTCTGTAGATTCTGCACGGACTCTGTAAATTTTTTGACCTCCGCCTCATAGTATGCAGGCTTGTCCTTCCATTTTTCATACATCACGTTCACATCGGCGATTGTCTGCTTAACCACCTCGGGAGTGTTGATGTTGCCCCAGAAATTTGCGATTATGCTTTCAACATCGCTTCCGCCAAGAATATCGTAGGCCTGATTTTTCAGCGCGTTTAGCGAGTTGGTCAACCTTCTTTGGAGTTCCTGCGAAAATGCGGATCCAGTAGGTGGATTGTCCGAAAGGGCGCAGCTTGTTTTTCTGTCAGTGTTCCAGGCAATTCCCGATGCCTCCAGATTCTCACAGACGAAACGCTTTTTCAAAAGCTGGACCAAATCAAAATCAAACTGGATTCTGTTGACCTCGAAAAGATTTTTCATCACCGAGCGCCTGTTTCCGACCTTCAGTCCGCCGATTGTGATTGAGGCATCAATAATCTTTACGCTCACATAGTCAATGTCGGTCTTGGCCTGGAACACTCCCTGGAATGTAGCAACAATGAAGTCACGCACTATCCTGTTTTTGTTCGCTATAATCCATGAGACCGCAAGCACAATCAAGGCAGCCACAGCCGCAAGTGGAATCAGGCGTATGCGGAGTTTGTTCTGGTTTTTGATTTCCCTTGCAAGAGACTTGTACTTTTTGATTTCCTTTTTGGAAAACATTGCGTCCTTGGGGATTGAATAACGTTTTGTCCTTTCGTTGAAGTCTCCGTTCTGGAAAAGAAGCTCGACCTCCTTGCGCTCCTCGGGTATGTAGATTTTTTTGAGGATTCTGCGTTTGAGGCTTCCCTGTGTGTATGCCCTCTTGAAGATGAACGGAAGTTTTTTGTACGGCAAGTCCTTTACGACTTTTTTTTCTCGCTCATCCTGCATGATTTTTGTGGCTTCCCTTATCGCCTCCCGGGAGGAAAGGTCATATTTCCGGTTGATTTTTAATTTTCCGTCGTCCGTGGTATCAGGCTCACGGGGTCCGGTCTGGATAAGTTCTTTTTCTTCGCCGCCAATCACAATTGGTTCACCGACAAGCTCCTCATCAATAGTAGCGGAATTTTCCTCAAGAGTGATTTCTTCGATTGTGTCGTCCTGATTTTCCGTGGACGGATTTTCTTCATCCACCGTTTCCGAATCAACTGGATTTGTGTTTCCATCGACATGAGTTTCTGAATCTGCGGAAACTGTTTTTCCTTCAACTACCGTTTCTGAATCAGTTGGATTTGTGTTTCCATCGACAGGCGTTTCCGAATCAGCTAGATTTGTGTTTCCATCGACAGGCGTTTCCGAATCAGCTGAAACTGTTTTTCCTTCAACTACCGTTTCTGAATCAGTTGGATTTGTGTTTCCATCGACAGGCGT
>DGGQ01000043.1 GCA_002392275.1 Treponema sp. UBA3870 | reverse complement strand
GCGAACGCCTGATTACCGGGGAAAGCACAAAATCAAGAACAATCGAATACCTCTGCCCAGTTCCAAACGGATAGGAAGAATTCCTGTCACCAAGAACCACATACCTGGAATCAACATACAGAAGCTCCAGCGGCTTCCTGAGACCGACGGTCCCCGGCAGCTCCGAGGAAAAATCGTCGCACAGGTATTTGGAAATGTTTGTGCTGGAGATGGGATCGTATGACTCCGATACGGACACATTGATTTCAACGGCCACACCGGATGCCATGTACGAAAGTTTTCCCGAAAGGATTACGCTTTTTGTCCTCTCAACCGGCTTGATTTTTTTTATCACATCCGGGACAGGACACCAGGCTCCGGACACACCGAACGAAAGCGCGATGTCACAAAAATATCCTACCGAATTTGCATAAAAAAAGAGCCTTGCCAGGGAAGATTTTTTTGCCGCAGACTCAATCTCCACGCATCCCCTGAAAAAAAGTTTTCCGCGCTCCAGAAAAATCTGTCCGGACTGGACTTGCGTTGATGATTTTTTGTCAAAATTTTTTTTTGCCGCGTCACCAGACTGAAAATACAATGTGGAGCCGGAGGCAAGCAGGTTTTTAAAAAAAAGCTCCCGCCCGACAGATGAGAGGCTTTCAACTTTGTCCATCTTCGGAATCCTTTTCCCGTGCGACAAATTCGAGCGAGATTATTTTGTAGGAGCGGTCGGGACTTAGATAGACAAAAACATCCTGGAATCCATCCTTCTCAAGAAAACGGACCGGGCACTGTATTATCGGACCACTGTTCGACGGCTCACCAAGAATGAAGGACGTAAATTTTTTGCCCACCCTGTTAATGTCGTAGTTGAATATGACAAGCGAGTAGATTGAGTCCCTGTCCATAAACGTGTCCGCGGACTTTTTCTCAACAATCGCGTTGCAGAATCCGCTAAGATTTGCCATGGCCGATGAGTTCAGTCCCGAGGTGTTCAGCACGGCGAATCCCTCTATGTCAGGATAGACGGGAGGATAAAGCGACTCCGCACCAGATGCGAAAATACTGGACGGGGATGCGGTGAACATCTGGGAAACACCATCCGCGCCAACAATCTTTGACGAAAGTATGGAGCCGTCTACGTCATGGGTCCAGTATGTCCTCTGCGCAATCTGCCCGATTGTCTGCCTGAGAGTGACATCGGTGTAGTCCTGATACGCCTCAATCCCCACAGAGCATGAAAAGAAAAACAAGGCCGCGTACACAAGCAGGATGTTCAGAAATATAGACGTTTTTCTCATAGCCCACCCCGGAAACGGAAAACCACACGAGACGCTACAAATCTGCGTCCGAATTCTTCATGACGATGGCGTTCTTGTATTCCACCGATGCCACAGAAAAAATGTTCACGTCCGGCATGTTGTCAATCATGGAGACCTGGCCCTCAAATTCAACGCTGTCCGCAATCCTCAGGTTCGCAGTCCTGATGTCGCCCTTGACCTTGCTGCCACGGCAAAGCTCCACACGCTCGGAAGCCTCAAGGTCCCCCGTCACCATTCCGTAGACAACTATTGATCTCGCGCTCATCTTGTCGCAAGTGCATACGGCCGTCCTGTCTATTTCCAGCGCACCGGTTGCGTCTATAGTTCCATTGAAGCGTCCGGTAATCACAAGGTTGTCCGTGAAGTTAAGGACACCATCGAATTCAGTTTCCTGACCAAACACGGTCATATTCAAAAGTTCATTTGCCATGATACCATTTTACTCCATTTTGCCCCTGTTTTTCAAGTTTAAAAAACTTCGACCAAAAATCATCCGCGCCAAACGCACCACGACTAGAACGACAAGCACGGCTGTCTCCAGAATCGGAAGCCAGTCCCCAAACCTGTTGTAGAATGTTGGACAATAGTTTTCCTGAACGTCAATGTCCGCGACAAGAAATTTTTTTTCAAAGCAGTCCACCATGGAGACCACCCTTCCCCTGCTGTCTATCGAGCATGTCACCCCGCTGGCAGTTGAGCGCACCGACGGAACCGCATTTTCCGCCGACCGGAACACCGCCATGGAAAGATGCTGGAACTGGCACGGAAGACTTTTTGACCAGGAGTCGTTGGACAGATTGAAAAGGCAGTCCGCCCCATTTTTGACAAACTCCCTGCACAGATTGCCAAAGCAGTCCTCAAAGCAGATTGGCGTTGAAAAACGGATTCCCCTCTCGTCAAAAACCTTGCGCTCCGTTCCCGGGGTCCAAAGATGTGAGTCACCGTCCAGGAGCATTTCATAAAGGTGTGGAAATATTTTTCCGTAAGGAAAGTATTCGGTGAAAGGCACAAGATGGATTTTGTAATACCGCTCCGGATTTGGAGGCTCCACGTTGCCCCTGCGTCTGTCGAACACAAGCACGGAGTTGTAGTCGTCGCTGAACTCTCCACCATTGTCAACGGAGGTCTGGTTTCCGAACACAAAGCACGAGTCATGTTTCTGCATGAAGTCCAGCAAGTCAAGGACCATGGCGTGTCTGTTTGGTTCCACCGGATTTTCATAGTTGTACATGAATGGCGGAACAACCGCGGTCTCCGGCCAGACAACAAAATCCACCCCGGTATTTTTTGACAGGGCATCCTCCGTAAGCGACTTAAGCACCGACACATCCCGCCTGTAGACCTCGAATCCATATTTGCTGGAGTCCGTATTGTTCTGCACGCACAGGGTCCTCACCCTTTTTGTTTCCCCGTCCCCAAGATTGAGGCGCACCGCACCATAGACCACTGAAAAGAGAAGCAGAATTCCGAACGCGGAAACAAAGACTCCATCCCTCCGCCAGAACAGATGCAGCACGGACAGGACATTTTTTTTGGGTCCATCCTTCTTCGGCACATTCTTCTTCTTTCCATCCCTTTTTCCAGAAATAGCCGAATCCACAAGCGACGCGACAACGGAAGAACAGAACACGCACAAGGCGGAAATCCACCAGACACCGCCAATCGACGAGGACTGGAGCAGTGTCAGATTTTTCCACTGAGTATATCCAACTATACCGTATGGATAGCCCAGAAATCCCTTGACCTTAAAAAACTCGTGGACCAGCCAGACAAGGGCCATCATGTAAAACTTTTTTCCGGGATAAAGACGGGAAGCCAAGCTCATAAGCTCAAAAACAAGGGCCATTATCACAGCGAACGCCGGAAGACACACGCACAGGGCGACCAAACTGTACCCCGCCATCCAGTAGCTCAGGAAACCGTAGGACAGTGCACCATACAGAAGCCCATAGCACCATGCGCTTTTTGGTTTAGACCTATTTATCACAAAAAAAACGGGAACAAGCTCAACGAATCCCAGAAAACCCAAGCCCTGCCGCGCAATCACATTCGGATGCGACAAAAAAAACAGGAACGAGGCCGAGACTGTTAATGACAGGTTTATCAGAACTGACACTGGATTATCTTCTGCACACGCGGTCAAAGAAAACTAGTTCTGCACCGCAAGGCTCATCAAATTTTTTTTCAAATCCTGACCGGAGCGGAAAACCGCGACATAATGCGGGGCGACAGCAGAAATATCCTCCCCCGTCTTGGGATTCCTTGCCCTGGAGCGTCCCTTGCGGAGCCGTGGCTCGAAAGTTCCAAAACCACGCAGCTCGATTGTATTTCCATTTCCAAGGGACTGCTTTATTTCATCCAAAAGGCGGTCTGCGACATCCTGAACCATTTTTCTTTCATAATTTGTATCTTTGTAAACAGCCTCGACCAAATCATATTTAGTCACCTTTTTTGCAGACATACAAACCTCCGTCAAACAAAAAACATCCAGGATATCGTAGACGGTTATTTAGATTCTGCCGCGGCACCCACGTTGAAAGTCTTGTTGTACAGTCTGAACATGCGGCTAGTCTTGCGTGCAGCTGCGTTCTTGTGGATAACTCCCTTGCTGACCGCTGAGTTATACTCGGACTGGAGATCAACCAAAGCCTTCTTGGCTTCCTCCTGCTCCTTCTTCTGGATTGCCAGAACGAATTTCTTTGCGCTTGTGCGGCATGTTGACCTGATGGCCTTGTTGCGCATACGGCGGCGTTCGCTCTGCTCGTGCCTCTTCTGTGCAGATGACTTCTTTACTGCAACCTTTTTTTCCTCTGCCAAAATATTACCCCCAAAATGGATATTCGGTTATTCTATTGAATGAAAAAACAATAGTCAAGTAGATAACTGTTTGTATTTCCTAGAGTTAGAAAACCAGAACAGTCAAATGTCAAGCGTTATTTTGTAAAGTCTTTTGGCCTTCTCTCAACGCGCTTGCATTTCTGGCATTCCGCCTGATTTCTGAGTCTGCCCTTCTCGAAGATTGTCTTCATAACAATTTCGCCACCACAATCTGGGCAGAAAAATTTCTGAGTTGCAACAGTTGTACGAGAGTTCTTACTGGTTCCAGCCATGATATTCCTCCATTGGTAAATTTAAGTATACCGATTTTACACAATTTTATCGTCAAATGTCAAGGTGATTCCGACAATTATAACCATATGTCCCATATTTATGAGGGGAAAGCCTTCCCTACGTTCGGGACTACGCCCCTCACTACCCGGAAATTGCCTTCGGCAATTTCCGGCTCCAACACATCTTTTTGAGGGGAAAGCCTTCCCCTCGCTCCAAACCGGCGGTTTTCCGCTACCCCTTCTGCGGGATAAGACCAACACCACCCGCTTGCGCAGCCCCTTTCACATGCCCGCAACGCCCATCAGTCCGATGTCCTCCACTCGTCCAGCTGGGACTGAATCAGTTCGCGGCTTTCATCAAGGATTCTTTTTTCATCGTCCTTTGTCTCCGGCGCGTCATACACCTTCAGCACCTTTACACGGTAAGCGCCCCTGTTCAGGTTTCTGAGAACGTCCTTCACCTTTGAAAGCCGCCATCCACCGTCCAGGGCACACACGGCCACGGGAATCCTCGCGTTCTGAACGAGCCTCCTGAATCCCGCCGAATAGAACTGCCCAAGGTTTCCGTCTCGGCTCCTTGTTCCCTCGGGAAAAATCACCGGGACCAGTTTTTCCTCCACAGCCCTGAGACCAAATTTCTGAAGACGCCTCATCGCCACGGATGGATGCCCCTTTCTCGGAATCAGGCAGTGGCCCTGCGCCCTAAGCATCTTTCCAACCATGGGAGCGCTCCCGAGGGTGTCCTTCGCAACAAAACGAACCTTCCTGTCCGAAAAAAAGTAGAGGTAAACCACAATGTCGATAAGGCTCTGGTGGTTGGATATGACCAGGAACTGTTCCGGAAGATTCTTCTTTGAGCCATCGTCGCCAAGGAACTTGAATCCACGGTAGTACCGCAGTATGGCAAAAAAAAGTCTCGCCGACCTGGATGTTATGTAGTTCGACCAGAAAAGCGCAAGCCTGTGGCTCACCGGATACGCGAACACAAGCATCAGCGTTGGGAACACGAGCATCCCCACAAGGCAAAGTATTGTAATAAAAGTAAGCATGATTCCAAATTATAATGGAGACGGTGGCAAAAGTCCATAGTAAAATTTTTGTGGACAGGGCTTCGGCATGATAAAAATAATAGACTTGTGCAACACAGGAGCGGGACGTAGGCAAAAAATAGGAAGGGGCCCCACTGGGGAAGAATTCCTGTTTTTTGCCGTCAACTGGGACCCGCTCATGTGTTGCATTTATCTACAGTTTTCATGCCGAAGACCTGTATTTTGATATTAAATTCTTGCAAAATGGACATTTATGGCTTATAATTTTTGTATGGCAGTCTGTCTGCCGCTAAAAAAAAGAGAACCGGATTGACAGTTCTTTAACAATCAGAGGTGTAGCGTATGGGAAAGTTCGTTATCAGTAAGGCTAAGACTGGTGTAATGTTCAACCTTTTTGCGGGCAACGGCGAGATTATCGCGACGTCCGAGGTGTACAACTCAAAGACAGCCGCAAAAAATGGAATCGCAAGCGTAATCAGAAACTCGGACGCGGCGGTTGAGGACCAGACAAAGGACGGATACAAGGTTGAAAGCTGTCCAAAATATGAAATCTACAAGGACAAGAGGGGCGAATTCCGCTTCAGGCTCAAGGCAAGGAACGGACAGATTATTGCGGTCGGTGAAAGCTACAAGGACATCGCCGGCGTAAAAAATGGTGTCGCGTCCATAAAAAAGAACGCCACCGAGTCAACAAAGATTATTGACGAGACGCTTGACTAGAAGCATTGCCTGCCTATCCAAAACGGGTGGGCATTTTTTTTGTTCAAAAAAGTCGGCTTATTTTGAAGGTTGAGCCACGCGGAAGTGCTGCATACCGTGTGGCAGGCAAGCACCCCCGTGGGGCGAAATAGGGGCATGCAAGGTTGGCTGCAATACCTGTTAAGGACATGTATGGATTTTTGACATAAAACTCCACACGGTCCACAGCTGTTTCTATGGACCAATTTTCTTTGTGAGACAAAAAAACACCGCAAACAACATTTGCCCGCAGCGTTTATTTAGATTTTTGAAACAAACTTTGACCGATGCCAACTGGCACCAGCCAGAGTTAATCCTACTTCAAGGACGCGGAGATGCGCTCAAGAACCTTCTTGCGGTCCAGAGGCTTCACGATATAATTCTTTGCTCCTGCCATCAAGGATTTCTTTACAAGCTCCTCTTTTCCGAGAGCAGAAACCATAACGACCTTTGCGTTCTTGTCGAAGGCCATAATCTGCTCCAGAGCTGTAATTCCATCCATACGCGGCATGGTGATGTCCATCGTGACTATATCGACATTCGGGCAAAGCTCTTTGTACTTATCCACACCCTCTTTTCCATCAGCGGCGGTGGCAACGATTTCATAACCATCGCTGCTCAAAATCTGTGTAAGCTGTTTAGCTACGAACGCAGAATCATCAACAACTAGTACACGAAACTTTGTTCCATCCTCTTTAAGTCCCTCAGGCGGACGGTCGTTTACTGAAGGAAAATCCTGTTTAGTCTTCATAACTATATACCCCTTATCTACTGACGTTCACGAATCGCGACGTTGACTTCTATTTTTCCATATTCCGTGATCAGCGGAACAATAAGAGCCTCGACACTTTCCTCACCACCACCAAGGGCGGCGATTTCCATATTCTCACCAGCAAAGAGCGCTGGAGGAGTCAGGTCAAACTTAAAACCAAGTTCATGCAGCTTGGTAACAGCCTGGGCCGTAATCAAGTTTGCAAGTTCGCTGATTGTTGCCTTAGCCAGATCGTCAAATGAAGGAAGCTCCTCATCATTCATCTTGGACGCAATGTTGAGCGCGGTGTCGTAGGTCATGTCAAAAAGCACACGGCCCTCCACATCTCCGGCAAGACCCACCAATGCGGCAACACCCATAACAGGCATGGCTGTAGACTTTAGATACAAGTCGCCTCTCTTTACTTCCGCACCACCTAGAACTTCTTTCAAAACTCTGTATGATGTTTCGACGAACGGGTTAATGTATTCTACTCTCATAGGTTTCCCCCTTTTTTATATTAGGAACCATTTCTTCCCTTATTTTTATTTAGAATATACCCCAATGCTTCCGACAGTCTTTTTGGACCACCCTGGCAAAGAAATATTCTCGTTATCACCAACGAATATCAGTCCGTTGCCCTTCACCTTTTCATCGAAGTCATCGATTATTGCCTTCTGCGATGCCTCCGGCAAGAATGATATTATATCACGTGCGAAAACAATATCAATAGGTGGAAGGCTGTTTGTATTAACACAGTCATGGTACTCGAACATAATCATGTCCTTGATTTCCTGGCTGAACACATACTCGCCTCCGACATTCTTTGTCAAATATGGCCTGTACCATCCCATGCTCGCCTGGTCGCTGACAACCATGAGGGGCGCATTGGACACACTCAGCAAGTCAATATCGTGCGCATATATCTTGATCCTTGCGGACGGATACCGTTTTTTAAGGAGACAGGCCAGCGAATATGATTCATATCCCTTGCCGCACCCCGGATTCCATACGACAACCGTCTTCGCGCTGTTTTCGGGGAGAACCTTCATCAGCTCCTTGGCATAGTCGTCGGACCACCAGCTCTGGTTGCATCTTGAATAGAACGGCTTGAGGAAAGCTTCGGCATCATCGTCACCGCCGAGCTGGGTCTTTTCTGCCCCCCTCTCCTTTTTCCATTCAACATAACGTTTTTTCGCCCACTCCTCGTTGACCGGGCTGATTACAAACTTCTTCAGAGACTGGAGAGAATCCGAAATGAAGTTCAAATCAACTTCCTCGGTTTTCTGCTCAACCTCCGCGGTATGCTCAGGAGATTTTTGATGCCCACCGTTCTCAGCCTTCTCCGCAACCAATTCAGCGGCGGCGGCCTGTCGTTGCATAATCTGGTGCTTGGCATTCTCCGCCAGTACCTTCTCCTCCTCCACAGACTTGACACCAAAAATCTTATCAATATCAAGAAGAATATACAACCTCTTCTGTGCCTCTACAACACCCGAGATGTATTTTATATTGATGTCGCCAAAAAGTGGATGCGGCGGCTGTATCGTGCTTTTCTGGATTCCAACAACCTTGTCGATTCCGTCAACAACAACTCCGAAGGTCTGCTCACCGACCGTAACAATCAGCATATTCTCCAGAGCATCCTCCCGGCGTT